>JALQWE010001001.1 GCA_023258825.1 Planctomycetaceae bacterium
CTGCTGCTTGCTCAGGCGCTGCGGGATTGCTACGAGGCAGGGCAGACCTTCGCTTTTGTCGCGGTCATTCTGGACTGTGTCGATGATCGAGCGAGGGCGTTCTATCAGCGCTGGGACTTTTCTGCGCTCCCGGGTTACCCCTACCGACTATTTCTCAGTTCGCAGGTGCTTGCAGCCATGATGACTCCGAAGTCATCGACGGCCTGACACTGAATGTTGCCCACAAGGCCGCTCCGGACGCGCGAAAGCTCAACATCTGAAATGAGCTTCAGGGGCATCACCTGAACCGAAGTCCTGCTGGCCTGGCGGGATTCCCCTGGCCTCTGCTCCGTGGGTTGCTCTGGCACACCAGTATTCTCCTGAAATCCCGGCACCCAGAGGCAATTCCCCGACACCTCACTTTCCCTCAGACGGGTGAACGATACACTGCCGGAGTCGTCCGTAGTTTCACCGGTTGCTTAGCAATACCAGCACCGGTCACTCCTGCAGAATCAGGACCAGAATTCATGCGTCTTCAAGCCCTGTCCGCCATCGTGTGTCTAGTCGGTCTCTCGATCACCACCGCAGCGTGGTCAGATCCTCCGACCGCGGATCAGAAGTCTCTGCCGGCACAGACCCCGTCCACCGCCATCACTCTGACGGCCGGGACATGGAAGGATGTGGAAGCGCTGATTGCAAAACATCCGGGGAAAGTGGTTGTTGTCGATGTCTGGTCCACGTCCTGTGCGCCCTGTATGCAGGAATTCCCGGGCCTTGTTCAGCTGCACACAAACCATTCCAGACAGGTCGTCTGCGTCAGCTTCAATGTGGACTATGTTGGCATCAAAAATAAGCCGGCCGATTACTACCGGCCGCGTGTCGAGACGTTTCTGAAGAAGCAGAACGCAGACTTCGTCAATATTCTCTGCACCGACGTGTCGGATAAGTTCTTCGCTGACCAGGAACTGTCGTCCATTCCCGCCGTGTATGTGTTCGGCAAGGATGGCAAACTGGCCAAGCGATTCGACGACAGCCTGCTGCAGGAAGGTCGCGAAGAAGCCTTCACCTATCAGGCGGACATCACACCATTCGTCAAGAGCCTGCTGTAACCGCTCGTCGTGAGAGCGAAT
>JALQWE010001002.1 GCA_023258825.1 Planctomycetaceae bacterium
CGAGTGTTCAGGAACTGCAACCACCCGATGTGGTCCAATTTACCCCCAAAATCAGCACGAGTTGGAAAAATCCGGTGAGTTCCATGAAAATTGGCTTCAGTTTCCCCGGAGGCGGTCATTCAGGCCGAAACACCGGAGTTTTGGGGAGCTGTGTCCTGGTGAAATCCGGCCGTCTGACCACCTGGCTCGCGGATCAGTCGTTTCCGTGGTGGATTGCTGGTGCTGGGAAGCAGGACGTAGAAATTTGCCTGTGTCGGGCACTGAAGAACGCCACCCGGAGGAAAAGCCTGCGTCTGATCCGGGAACGGTCCTCAGGGCATACCATTTGCTAATTCACAGTCCATGTGCGACGAGCTGCCAATGTGGCAGACTGCCGTTCCTGTCGGGAGTGCTGGGACAGCCTGTTATTGGCAGGGGCTGCTGGCAGACGACGGAGTGGATGAGTCTCTGGCGGCTTGTTCCCTTGTGAATTCCGGACGACTTTAACGTAGTGTGAGGACATTATGACGACAGAGACGACCCCGCAGCAGTACACATTTCAGGCTGAGATCCGACAACTGCTCCAGTTGCTGTCGCATTCGCTGTATCAGAATCGCGAGATCACGATTCGTGAGTTGATTTCCAACGCTTCTGACGCGCTGGACAAATATCGGTATCAGATGCTGACTCAGGGCCAGCAGGTCGAGGGTGAGCTGCGGATCACGATTGAGCCGGACAAGGAGCAGCGTGTGCTGGTGATTCGCGACAACGGCATCGGCATGACGCAGCAGGAATTGATCGCGAACCTCGGAACGATCGCTCGCAGTGGATCACTGGAATTCCTGAAGCAGGCCAAAGGACGGGAGGACCAGCAGGCGGATTTGTCGCTGATCGGGCAGTTCGGGGTCGGCTTTTATTCGTCGTTCATGCTGGCGGATCGAGTGGAGGTGCTGTCGCGCAGTGCCACGGATTCCGCGGGATGGCGTTGGGAGTCGACGGGGGACGGCAATTTTTCTATCAGTCCTGTGGAAGAGTCCCTGGAGCGGGGCACCAGTATTCGTCTGCATCTGAAGGAAGGGATGGACGAGTTCACGGAGCCTGTGCGTTTGAAGTACATCATCCGCAAGT
>JALQWE010001003.1 GCA_023258825.1 Planctomycetaceae bacterium
ATCGGCGGGAGTGGCAAACTGAGGCTCCTGTGGTGCACTGGAGTGTACCAGATTGCCGGGTGTTTCGATTGAGATGACGCCGTCGACGCTGGCAATTCGCAGGACATGTTCCAGCGGTTGCCCGGTCAGCAGTGTGACAGAGAACAGGGGCAGTTCGTCGAAGCTGTGGGTTTCATCGATCGGTGGATCGCAGGAAATGATCTCGCCAATGGATGACAACCGGGAAATGATCAGTCGAGCCTTCAGATCTGCCAGTTGCAGCCCCGGCCGAAAGTGGATGATCAGTTTCAGTCCGCCTGTGATGGACACAGCGGCCGAGGATGAAGTGTTTGAGTTCGGGGTGATCGCCTGGCGAGTGCCTTGTGCAGGCTGTTGCGCGGACGTATGGAGTCGCGCGAGGAGTTGTTCGGGGTTTTCTTCGGAATAGTTTCCGGAGCGGAGTCGACGGATGAAATTGCGGAAGTAATCGATGCAGTCGAGGACAAGTGTTGTGGTTTCACGATCAAGAAGGGCGCGCCCGGAGCGAAAGGCTTCGAAGCGATCTTCGAGGTGGTGTGCAAGATTGGCGGCGACCTCGAAGCCCATCATTCCGGATGAGCCCTTGAGTGAGTGGAGCATGCGAAAGGAACGCTGCAGGGACTCGGCGTGCTGTGGGTCGGTTTCAAGATGCAGGATGGCCTGGGCGAGGCCCTCCAGTTCTTCATCGGACTCATCGATATAGACCTGCAGATACTGCACCATGTCCGCCGGGAAGGCGGAACGGGAGTCTGCATTGGAGGGACTGGAGTGGTCGTTCATAATCGCACCGTCGATCGGAGCCGTTGGCCGTTGATTATTGCTTCTGGTAGAGAAACGTGTCGCGTTTCTGCAGCATGCCCAGCATGTCAAAGATGCCCTCTGAGGGGCCGACCACGAGATAGCCGCCGGGGGCCAGCGAGCGAACGAGGTGATCGATGACGATTTTTTTGGAATCGCGGTTGAAGTAGATCAGTACGTTTCTGAGGAAGATGCAGTCATAGGCAGGTTGCGGGTTGGGTTCGATGAGATTGTGGCGAAAGATGGAGACGTGGCGTCTGAGGTGGGCGCGGAC
>JALQWE010001004.1 GCA_023258825.1 Planctomycetaceae bacterium
CTTCGCCCTCCCAGTTGGCGTGTCCCTTCCGGTTGGTGGGCAGTTTTTGGACACGCCACCGTTGTGGATGACCAACTACTGCAGTGCGGTGGCCGGGGTGGCGTCGATGGCTGCGGCGATGTCTTCGGCGGTCAGGCCGGCTTCCTGAACAAGGCGACAGAGATCAACCGAGGTGTACACGTCGAGTCGGCGAGTCAGCAACGTTCGATAGTGTTTGACGGTGCGTTCGGCCAGTCCGTAAGTTTCTGACATCTGGCGGTTGGATAAGCCCTGGATGACGCCCAGCAGCATCTGCAGTTCGCGTCCGGACAGGCTGTCAATCAGGTCTCGGCTGGCGTTTTGCTGGCTGCGTGCGACGCGTTCCCTGGTGTCGCGATCCAGTGCCCGTTGGATGGCGGCCAGTAATTCCGGCGTATCCGTGCGCTTGGTCAGGAAGTCTTCAGCTCCGGCTCGCATGGCACGCACTGTGGACGGGATATCGCCTTTTCCGGAGATGAAAATCAGCGGAAGTGGATTGCTGGAAGCCGCAAGGTTACGCTGCAGTTCGAAACCGTCGCGTGCCGGCATCTGCAGGTCCGTCAGGACGCATCCGGGCGCATCCTGATCCGGGCGAAGCAGAAATTCGGCAGCGGAATTCCACGTCGCGACGTTCAGGCCGTGGCTGCGGAGTCGGCGAGCCATGCTGCGCAGGAAGGAGTCGTCGTCGTCGATCAGATGAACGGTCTGTTGCTGGGTCACGTCTGCTTTTTCCGGGGTTCGGCCGGGAACAGGAGCCGCACGGTCAGGCCGGTTCCTGGCTGATTCTGCAGCACCATCTGCCCGTCATGCTGTTCCATAATGGACTGAACGATCGAGAGGCCCATGCCGAGCCCCGACGATCGGGTCGTAAAAAATGGCTCGGTCACCGAGCTTTCAATACTTGAATCGATTCCACCGCCGTTGTCAAGAATTTCGAGTTCAATGCAGCTGTCAAACCGGGCGAAATCGAAGGACATCGCCGGGCGAATATGAATACGAATGCTGCCGACCGACGATCGTTCACGACTGGATTCACCGTTCCTCAGCCCGGACGGAGCATCAATTCTTTG
>JALQWE010001005.1 GCA_023258825.1 Planctomycetaceae bacterium
ATTTCCGCAAAAATACCAAGAAGCCTCTTTTGTCCTCGACTGGACCTTTGGGCGTATCCTTGCAGTCTATCCCTCAGAGAACCTTCCCCCGGAAGAACGGATTCCAGATCGTCTCCCGTCCGAAATCTTTATGCACATATCGGCTGGGAAGCGTGAGCATTTGAACAGTCTGAAACTGAGACATACCCACCTTCTCGGGGGAATACGTCACACTTTGACTTTCGGCCGCCGATGTGTTTCTGCACACTCGCACCAAGGGTGGCATCTGGATTGGCATAAATGGGCCGCAAGTTTTACGAAGCACCGCAGCAGACACGGAGCAGGATGTGGAAATCACCGAGGTAAAAATCAAGCTGGTTGAGGAGGGCGAGGATCGTCTGCGCGCCTTCTGCTCAATCACGCTTGATGGCGAATTCGTTGTTCGTGACCTGAAAATCATTCAGGGTGGCCGCGGAAATTTTGTCGCCATGCCCAGTCGCAAAATTCTGGAACGCTGTCCACGGTGCCCCGGCAAGAATGAAGCACGGGCTAAGTTCTGTTCCAATTGCGGCAACTCGCTGCCGGTCGCGGCCGCAGTCACCGAAGGTCGCCCGCGACTGTTCGCCGACATCGCTCACCCCATCAACGCGAAATGTCGTGATCGCATCGAAACGACGGTGCTGGCAGCCTTCGCCGAAGAATTGGTTCGCTCACGCCAACCCGGTTATGTGAGTCGCTACGACGAATACGACAACTGATCCGTCTGTACCTGCCCTCGCGATGCATCAGCCCCGCGGAACATTTCACACACCTGATTTGCGGCTCGGGTGGCACGACGCACTGGCATGGTGAAACGGCGTTCAACCTGCGGATTGTCACGTGTCGCTCCGCCGAAATGTTTGTCCAGCACACCGGCGAGCGAGGGGTGTCAACCCGCCGAGATGTCTGTGTTGCTGATGTTCACCTCAAAGCGTTCGTCTCGGTGGGCTGACGCCGCACCGCTCGCCTTTCGGGAGACAAACATCACGGCTATTTCGCCCTGAAACTCTGTGGTCTCTGTGCTTACCAAGACCGCCTCGTACGCCGCCGCTTCGCCGTCTCAGGC
>JALQWE010001006.1:0-469 GCA_023258825.1 Planctomycetaceae bacterium
GGGCGCGATGGACTGCGACGATTGCTGATCTCCGCAGAAGACGTGGCTGGAAACATGGCAGTGCCTGCCGGTCTGAGCACGCCGCAGCAACTGCTCAGTCTGTTCATAGATACTCAAGGCCCCCAAATCGTTGATCCGGATGGCGGGGGAAGTCTGCAGGCCATTCAGATTGCCAGTGCCACACCACTGGGCCCGGTCAATGGCATCAACAGCTTCAACCTGTTTGCCACCAAGCCTGCAAACGCGAATCAGGGTCCCACACCACTTGTCAATGGCTTGATCATTCATGTGGCGGATCTGCCGGCACGCGTTCTGCCGTTCATGTACAATGCCATTCAAAATCCAACCGTCGCCGGACCAATTATCGCTCCTTTGGCATCCGTGGCACCGACCGCGGGAGCCCCGGCGATTGCGGCCCTGGCACCAATACCGATTCCGGCAGGTGCTGTCGCCCTGAATCCGGCGGACT
>JALQWE010001006.1:479-1076 GCA_023258825.1 Planctomycetaceae bacterium
GTTGTCGGTGACGCCAATGGGAATGTGACGATCCTGTCGGCCTGGTTTGTTCCGACCACCACGATGGCACCGCAGGCCGTACCGGCCTCAGGCTACATCGTGCTGACATTCCGATCTGCAACGGCTGGAGAGACTCTGCCTGACGACCGCTTCACACTGACCGTCAGCGACAAGCTCACAGATCCAGCCAATAATCGACTTGATGGTGAAAATCAGGGCATCAGTCTTCCTGCCGGTGTCCTTGTGACGCCAACCGGTGACGGTCAGCCGGGCGCTGCCTTCATCGCTCGCTTCACAGTTGACTCCCGCCCGGAAGCGGCAACATTCGGGCAGGGCGGGATCTTTGTCGACGCAAATGGAAACTGGATGTTCGACCCGAACAATCCGGATCCTGCAAATCGAGATCTCACTTTTTCCATGGGAATCGACACCGATTACGTCTTCTATGGGCGGCATTCCGCAGCTCAGACTGTTGCCGGTCGCACATCGAATGGCTTCGATCGATTTGGAGCCTATGGAAAACTGGGAGGTGCCTTCCGCTGGCTGCTTGACACCAATGATGACGGCGTTGCCGATATCATCTCACCGCAGGCAACT
>JALQWE010001007.1 GCA_023258825.1 Planctomycetaceae bacterium
GCTCTGGCGATGATGGCATTTCTGTCGGCAGGCCATGTGCCGGGCGAGGGGCCGTATGGTCGTCATTTGCCGCGAGGGCTGGCATGGCTGATGTCTCAACAGCAACCCAACGGATTGCTGGTGGGACGTGATGGTGGTCATGGCCCCATGTACAGTCACGGAATCGCCACGCTGATGCTGGCTGAGATCAGTGGCATGGTTGAGGACTCGCAGGCGGATGCCTGCCGGGAGTGTCTGCTGCGGGCGGTGAAACTGATTGTGGATGCACAAAATCATCCTCGGCCACCTGAACATGACGGTGGCTGGCGGTATCAGCCGACCAGTGGAGATTCCGATCTGAGTGTCAGTGCCTGGCAACTGCTGGCGCTGCGTGCGGCAAAGGATATCGGCTGTGATGTACCGGCCGAGAACATTGACCGGGCCGTGGCGTACCTGAAGCGGCTGCATGTGAAGCACGACGGTGGCTTTGGCTATATGGTTGGGCACGGCAGCACGATTACTCGTGCTGGCACAGGGATCACGGCGCTGGAGGTCTGCGGGGAGCATCGGACCGCTGAAACTCTTGCGGCAGCCAGAATGATTCTTTCGCGTCCGCTGGTGAGGACAGAGCACTACTTCTTCTACGGGGCTTACTACTGCACGATCGGTATGTACAAAGTCGGTGGTGAGGAGTGGCAGCAGTCGCGGGAAGCATTGTATCGCACCATTCTGGATCTGCAGAATCCGGCCGGCTACTGGACTCCGGAAGACGGCACAGAGCGGCAGGCCGGCAAGGTGTACTCCACAGCGCTGGCAGTGCTGGCTCTGGCCATTGAGTATGGGTATTTGCCGATTTATCAGAGGTGACCGAAGGGGGAAGGGGAAACGCTGTTCATCCCCGGATCAATCGCTGTTCGCTCCAATGAATCGATCCCCCGGATTTTTGCCTCTCGAACTCAGCACACACTCACCTTCAGGAATTCAGGCAGGCAACGACCCTGACCTGCCCAGGTGCGATCGTTTTTCCATCCCGGACCGAGTGGGCAGGTCGTCCCGTTCTGGTGGTGTGTCGGTCTCCGCGTCTCGAGAGACCTCG
>JALQWE010001008.1 GCA_023258825.1 Planctomycetaceae bacterium
TCTTCCGATCTGCCATCGGCGATGCCGGCGATCACTTCGGCCGCCGCCTTCACGTCGAGCTTCCCCGTCGCGTAATAGTCGAGAAAGAACAGCGGTTCGGCCCCCAGGCACAGGCAGTCGTTGACGCACATGGCAACGAGGTCGATGCCGATCGTGCCAAACTGTCCGGCGTGGATGGCCACCTTGATCTTCGTGCCGACGCCGTCTGTTCCCGACACCAGAACCGGATCGCGAAAGGTGCGACGATCGTTCAGTCGGAACAGTCCTGCGAAGCCCCCCGGGAGGTCCATGACGCCGGGGGTGAACGTGCGGCGCATGAGTTTCGGCAGTTTCTGCATTGCCTGTTCGTAAAGTTCCAGATCAACGCCCGCAGAACGGTAGGTCAGCTCAGACATGGTATTTCGTGGGGAAAAAGTCGGTTCAGAAGGGAATGGAAACGGGATTGCACGAGTTAACGGGCGGCCTGTCAAGCGGACGCGACCGGATCGCGGCGATTGCCGGGAATTCCGCTCAGCCGGGATCGTCTGGATTCTCTGTTTTTCACTGATGGAATTATGCTGATTCCGCCGATTGTGACGAGCGGAACGTCTTCGGGCGATGTCAGCCAGTCAGGATTTGCAAATGTTCGGGCAGAAATTTCAGCCGAGCTGGTTCTTTCCCAGCTCTGGTCATCTGGAAGCAGTCAGTCGACTTGTCTACCTCGTGGAATCCCGCGAACCGGCAGGTGTGCTCTGCGGTCCCGACGGCAGCGGAAGAACGCGGGTTCTGGAGCGAGTGTGTCAGGAGCTGCGTCATTCGGGCCAGCAGACGATTTCGCTGAACCTGGCGGGACTGGACGACGATGCGGCACTCTGGCAGCTGGCCGGTCGCCTGTCGTCTTCCGTGCGTTCCTCCATGCGGCGGCACGAGCTGCTGGCTGTGCTGCGCGAAGAATTGAGCGGCCGTGTGCAATGTGGATTACACACCACCGTGGTGCTTGACGATCTGCACCGCGCAGAACTGAATCATGGCACGTTTTTGCGGTTCCTGATCTCGTCCGCGTCGACCGGCTCCTGCCCGGTGAGCGTGCTGGC
>JALQWE010001009.1 GCA_023258825.1 Planctomycetaceae bacterium
TACGATGTCATCCACCTGACCGGCGGCGACGTCTATGACACATACTGGAATGACGAGACCGTCACCGTCATCTGGACTTTCTTCAGCTGGCGTTCCTTCTGGACCGGTGATGCGGTCGACAACGACTATGTGGCCAATGGTCTGACCAGCGCGGCCCGGGTGTTCAACTGGGCGTCCGAGGGTGCCCTGTATGACGATCACGGCACCAATGGCAGTTTTGCTCCCGGCCCCCCGGAGCCCAACTGGTCCAGCCAGGAATCGATCGACTCGATCCATGTCGACGAGACGGGCTGGAAGGGCTACATGACCTTCCAGTACAAGAACTACACCTACATGTACTATGCCGATGCAGGCGCCGGCGATCGCTACATCACGGCGGGAGAGATGTCCTACATCGGCCGCTTCGAGGGTTACGGCCCCAGCCAGTACGAGTTCTACACGGTCGCCGGCGATGGTTCCCTCAGCTACGCGGGGGCCAGCATCCCGCTGGCGGAGCCGCCCAAGGTCCTCGCCGGGCTCGACCTCGCCGCGGCCGACGATACCGTCAACAGCACCAGCAGCAACAGCGACAACCGGACCAGCCAGACCACGGGCCTGAGCTTCTCGGTCGGTGTCACCAGCGGCAATGAGGTGCGTGTCTACAGGGAAATCAACGGGACCTACACCTTCGTGGGACTCGCGACCAATGACGGCACGACGGCCTCCACGGATCTCAGCCTGTCGCTGGACAACACCCATGCCCACCATGTCTGGTTCGTGCAGGCGCCCGACGCAGGCTACGACTGGACCGATTTCGACGCTGACCTGGCCGGCAACCTGGATCTCTCGAACTCGCTGACCGTGAACGTCACCAACGACTTCGCCGCCCCGACCATCACCAGCGTGACCGCCGATGCGTCCGGCCTGGCCGTGACCGCCACCGATGCCAATGCGCCGCTGACCGTTTCGGTGTCCGGCCTTCCCAGCGGCACCGCGGCCAGCAGCGGGGATACGGTCACGCTCGCGGTCAGTGCGCAGGCCAGTGTCACCACCACGCAGATCAAGGTGACCGATCCCGGTGGCAACG
>JALQWE010001010.1 GCA_023258825.1 Planctomycetaceae bacterium
GGAACTTCGCCCTCCCTAAAAACACGTCCTTATTTCGTGTCTTTCGTGGTTCAAACATCCCCTGCCAATGGCGTCTCAGCATTTTGCTGTTTTGCGTTTCTTTCCTGTTGCACCGCGTTGCTGCACTTTGCGAATGTACTCCGGGGCGAAGGGGACCTTACAGGCCGTCTCACCCACATCCACAGACACCTCGCCGATCTCATTCGCAGACTGAAGTGCCTGATCAACCAAAGGCAGCACGTAGCTTCCCACCGCGATCACAAATCCATTCATGGCATAACGCACACGATTCGGCGCGGCGTGAATCTCCTGCACGCCCCGCTTCAGCAATGCCTTAAGTGTCCTGAGATCCAGTTGGTCATCCTCACGAATTCCCACCAGACACCCCAGTGTCGTCCAGCCTGCCACCGCCACGTGCTCGTGTTTCGACTCGATCCACTCCAGCGCCAGTTCCCAGCCAAACCGACTTTCTGCCGCCACCCAGGCCACCGTCGATCCAGCCAGCGCATGACAGGTCGCCTGCTTCACCCACGTCTTCAGGTCCTTTTTCGTCATTCGCTGATCGTCGGCAATCAGGCCAGCAAGGTACATCGCGTCGTAGATACCTGTCGCATACAGATCCAGTGCCAGTTGATAGTCACGGCGAATTCGTTTCCTGATCTTCTGCAACGACTCAACCTTGACCCCCAGCACCGGTTCTGTGATGCCATGCTTCAGCAGCACTTTTTTTATCGCGGGACTGGCCAGCGACTCCAGTTCCTGCACAATCTCACTGGCAGACATCAGCAGAGACTCCGAAAACAGACAGCAAATCGATCCATGTCACTCACCGGCATGGCAGTGTGCTGGACGATGCCGCCGCTGTCCAGTTCGAAGCCCGCGAGCCCCCCCCGAGGAAGTCAACCGGAACCGCAGCACAACCTGAGTTCGTGGAAAAACGCAGCAGCGCAACTCGCGGGGCCTGAGCCAGCCCAGGAGTCTGTCAGCCCCCTAACTCCCGCGGAATCCCGGAAAAATCCGTCACAAAGCCGTTCGAAAAACATGCTATCGCAGGATAGAATTC
>JALQWE010000100.1 GCA_023258825.1 Planctomycetaceae bacterium
GTCACCGACACTGACTTACCAGCCAGCACCGGGTCATCGGCAATGTCTGACTGAGCTTTCAACGCTCCAGTTGGTAAGTGTACAACAGCACCAGAGGGAAGTTGAAGGGCGTTCCACCCCACTGCGGCTTGCAAGCTCCAGACCATGCTGCCCCGGCCATCGCTCGCTCCACAAGCCGCGTTCCCCGGTATTCATACGTGGTCGAAAAACATTTCCAATGCCCGGTTACATGGTAGAATCTCTAATCTCACACCTGCGCGGCGATTCCTCGATCCGCACGCTCACGCATGACGTCGCGTTGCGACTCTGCGAATTCGTTCCGCCTCGTGACCTCGGATTGGCATCCGAGGCTATCACATGACGTCGCGTTGCGACTGAGCGGCGGGCATTGCATGGGGATTGAATCGCAGAACACTTTCGCCATCAATCCTGCCGCTCATCCTGCTGAACACTCTGCGTTTCGCTCTGAAAAAACTCTGTGCCCTCTGTGTTTAAAAAGACCTCCTCATGCACGTCCGTTGCGCCAGCCCTGGCCTGGCCGTCCGGTAACCGGCCGCAACTGAACAACTCTGCAAAACCAGAATCCGGATTCTGAACTCCCGGACAACCGAACACCCAGTGACCTCTCTACCACAAAATACGGAAGCATCCCCGGTAAGTGTTCCCACTTACCGGGGATGTCGTATCAGAGCTGCTGCTTTGGGCCCCGGGTCGTCGGCGCAACATCCGAAAACGCCCTCCGCCTGCAAAGCGACCTCCCTGAGAACCGCTCTGTTCCGCCAGCATGTGATCTCCCTCCCACATTCACTCTGGCTGGACTCACTTCACTTCGGTCACCGGTGGCGGTTCCGGCACTGTTGGTGGCTCAACCGTTGTCGCCGTCGCAGTGCTCGATTCCACCGTTGTCTCGGCAGCACAGCAGGTCTGAGTCACAGTGACGGGATGACAGCAGTGATGCGTCGTGGTCGTTCCGCAGCCACAATGCTGATGATGGTGATGGTGATGGCAGGTTGAACGGCATGACGTTGAGCAGCACGTTGTTTCGCGAGCTTCACAGCAATCATTTGTTCGGTAATACACCACTCGATAAGTCACCGGACGATAGCCATTGCTGCAGCAGCTGGTCCTCTGGCGACAGCACGATCGGCGATGCCCCGCTTCCGCCACGGCCGCAACCGCAGTGAATGACAGCACGACAGCAAGCACCGTACACACGCGTTTCGAAATCATGATCTGGTCCTTTCCCTTTACTCAATGACTGACACCGACTGGCCAACATGACCAATCTGCTCTCGTTCAGATCCTTTCGCCGTCCACACCCACCATGACACGGCACGGCACGACACGACAGTCGTCCCCCTGACTTTCAAAGTCGATCTTCCCGCTGGCAGACCACAAACTGTTCACGGGCCGGCGAGGGTGAGACGGACATTCTCGAATTGGTGCTCAAAGCCTGATCCACCACGTTTTTCACACTCGCATGACTTTCAAATAACACACCATGCTGCGGCTTCGTGGTCTTTCTCCACAGCGTTTCCAGACACCGCGGACTCTCCATGGCCTCCCGATCCGCCGACTGCACAGCCGACAGCAGTTCAGACAGACGAAAAGGTCGCTGCACCCATGTGATCTCAGGAAACTCCGACTCCTGCAGCCGGAATTCCGGATTCATTCGCGCCGTCAGGGCCACGACAGCCGTGTCCGATCCGACTCCGGAACGCAGCCACTCACGAACTCCACTTCCATCCGCCCAGGGCAGTTCCCAGCTCACCACCAGCACATCCGGACGAAAACCCTTCTGCAGCAATGTGGCACAATGATCCCCATTCCGGACCGTTTGCACCTCATAACCACATCGCTCCAGAAACTGCCGAAACAGCTGCCGACACTCATCATGCTCCTCCGCAATCAGGACTGTCGCCGGCCCCGTTCTACTCGCCATCCACATGTCTCTTCCCCTCTTGCTCATCACCCGTCACCAGTGATTACGCCCCCGAACCGCCCGACAGGCACTCCCCTGGCCACTCCCGTCCACAGCAACAGCCGCAGTCCACTTCAGACACACGACGCCACAACGCAGCCATGAACGCGTCCGTACGACATTCCCGGCAACGCGCGGCACGCCGTCGCATTCCCAACAGCAATCCACCGCGCACTCCTCGCGCTTCTCAGCCCGCCCCGGCAGAACAACTCCAGCATCCGCCGCTGAAGTGGATTAGTGCGCTGAAGGAGGCACCATTGCGCACGGCAAACTGCCAATCACCAGCTCATTCAGAATCGTGCTGATCCCGGGAATCTTTCGAATCACATCCTGCGCCTTCTGACGCAGCCGAAAACTATTCACCGTTCCGCACAACACAGCCACCCCATGAAAGTAGTGACACCGTATCGCACAGTGGCGCAACTCCGGATCCAGACCAAAACTCAGCCGAATGCGATCTGCAATCGAAGAATCTCCCTGAACAAGAGTCCCCGCGAGAGCCTCTTCCGGATAAGAATTCACCGGCATAATCATGTGATCACCCTGGCGTCTGAAAGTCCGCAACTTTCAGCCTGATCATGAAACCCTGCGACTCGGAAATCGGAGGTCCGGCGGCTCACAGCTCAGCCCCTCCACCAACGTCGGCCAATTAACGCAGAACGCAGCCCCGGTGTGTATGGCGAGCCTTCTGATTCAGGGCTGGTGACGTCCGCCACAACAATTGCCCCACGGACCATTCACCTTCCATGAAAGCCCACAGGGCATCGGTCCCGCGAATATCGACCGCCACCGATTCTCCGCCGATCTTTCCGCAGGTCCGATTCCGGCAAAGCGGGGTTTCTCCCGTCTAAAAAACCCGTATTGCGCGCAAAAGGGGACATTCTACTTTTTCCGTTTTCTACCGAAAAAGAGACCTGACCCCTTTTTCTTTCAGCTCAGGCCCAGCGCTGAAACGATGGCCGCTTCGCTGTTGTCCACCACAATCGGAGGGTTGGCAAAAGGCGTCTGCGTCACGCCGGCAGGGGTCAGCTTCTTTCCCATCAGTTCCGCATTACCGGAATGGTAGGCCATCGTCAGGTCCGGATCCTTCAGCTGGTGCCCGGTCAGAATGCACACCACGCGATCGCTGGCACTGATCACGCCTTCGTCCCGCAACCGCAACACGCCCGCCACCGTCGCGCCACTGGCTGGCTCACACCCAAACCCGGTGGCCGCTATCCGCGCACGACAATCAATAATCTCCTGATCGGTCACACGCCGGACAATGCCATCACACGCCTGCAGCGCACGCAGTGCCTTGACGAGATTCACAGGTCGATTGATCTCAATCGCACTGGCCAGTGTCGAGGCCCGTTCGTTCAGCTGATCCATCCGATGGAATCGAGCTGTCATCACGTCGTGATCCGGCCGACCCTCATTCCAGCGCAACCCCTGTTCGTTCCAGAAGTCGTCCAGCGTGGCGGCTCCCTGAGCATTGATAATCGCCAGTCGCGGAATCCGATCAATCAGACCCAGCATCTTCAGTTCCAGAAAGGCCTTGCCGAAGGCACTGCTGTTTCCCAGATTTCCACCCGGAACAACAATCCAGTCCGGAACCTGCCAACCCAGACCTTCAAGCACCCGGTACATAATCGTCTTCTGTCCTTCCAGCCGGAAGGGATTGACGCTGTTGCACAGGTAAATCGGATGCTTCTCACACAGCTGGCGAACACGGGCCAGCGCGTCGTCAAAGTCTCCCCGAATCTGGATCGTCTTCGCTCCATAGTCCAGAGCCTGCGACAGTTTTCCAAAGGCGATCTTGCCACTGCCGATAAACACGATGCAGCGGAACAGGCCCGTGACACCCGCATAAATCGCCAGCGACGCACTGGTGTTGCCAGTCGACGCGCAAGCGGTCATGGTCGCCCCGACCATCCGGGCATGCGTTGATGCTGCGGTCATCCCGTTGTCTTTGAAACTTCCCGACGGATTTTGCCCTTCGTACTGCAGAAACAGGGTGCCAGGCTGCATGCGACACTGACGCGCCAGCAGGTCGTTCCTCTGCAGCACAGTCTGCCCTTCACCAATCGTCACAATCTGTTCGTCGGTGGCAAATCGCAGCAGCTCGCGAAATCGCCAGACACCGCTCAAGTCCACTGGATTCAGGCGATTTGACCAGCGTTTCTCGAAATCGGAAAGCTGCGCAGGAACCGGGATCGCGTTCCAGTCGTAGTTCACGTCCAGCAGGCTGCCACAGGTCGGACAGGAGGTCAGAATCTGACCCACATCAAACGTGGAACGACAATCCGGGTGCACACACTGCTGGAACGCAAATGACATGGCAGTTCAGTATCAAGGCAGAGACAGTCCCGGGAATCTCAAGGCTGCAGACAACGAGTCCTGAGGGAATGTCGACAGGAATGTTACGAGGAAAATATTTCGCGACCAGCGGCCATCCAGCGGCAGGATTTCAAGCCCTGGCAGCAGAAGGCTGAGTCCGAAATCAGACGTCAGCTCCGTAGCGTAGGACAGGAAGCAGCGAGACGCCAGATTTTTGCTGCTCAATTCCCTGAGCTGCCCAGCCAATCAGGCGTGCGAGTCCGATGACAAGGGCCTGCCGATCCGCAGGAATCCCCAGCACCGTCATCAGCCGCGCGGACATCCAGTCCATCGTCGGCAGCAGATTCTCACCCGCAAGGATCTTTTCGATGCGTTCCGCCCCGGCCACCAGCCGCGATTGCTCCGCACCGCGACACAACGCCCGGCTGGCTTCCGCCAGCAGACGCGCCCGCACATCCGGAACACTGGAGGCAAACCCGAACGGCATGGACTGACCCGCTCGGCGTCGCCACCAGGCGTCAGCCTGAGCCGGCGTTTCAAAACTCTGCAGGAGCTCCGCGGCCCAGCAAAACGGGTCATTCTGCAACTGCGACACAAATAACAGCGATGCCATCTGCAGAGCTGTGATCAGATTGCCAGTCGTACTGGCACTCAGCCTTGCCGAAAAACAGGCCGGCCGCATCTCCGTCAGACACTGACAAATCATCAACTGATTCATGACCATGTCTTCGAGCGGTTCCGGGCGTTTACGATCAGGACGCAGCATCTGCAGCAGTCGTCCCGCCCACGTCAGATCTGAATCCTCAGAATCCTCGTGCAGCTCCGAATCCGTCGGCAAGGTCCCGCCGCCGTGCTGTCCATTCAAGCCCCAGTCCAGAACAACCGGTAGCTGTCCCATGACCCGCCAGAGCCGCGCCTGAGATGCCTCGGGACACATGTCCAGCGGCGTCGGATCAAAAAACGAAAGCAGCGAAAGACTGACCGGGAACAGATCGATCGGCCGCACACCCACTGGCAGAATCGAAAACAGATCCGCAGCAGATTTCGGTAGAACCGCAGCTTCAGAAATCAGCGAACTCCAGTCCGCCAGCGCTTCTTCATCCGGCAATCGCCCCGTCAGCAACAACCAGGCCACACCTTCGAATGGCTGTGACTGCACCAGAGCCTCCACGAGCTCTCCGCAGTAGGACACACCATCCGGCGGGAATGTCAGCAGCTCTGTCTGACCACAACAGACACCCGTCAATCCCGTCGACTGCTGTCGTGCACTGGTTTGAATGTCACGCACCAGTCTGCGCAGACCTTCGACAAGATGCGGCGCCGGGGCCTGTGACGGCGGGACCGGTGATCCCGATGCCGGTGATCCCGATCCCTGTGATGCAGGTGACTTTGACGCCGGTGACTGCGGTGCTGACTGACCTTCGCGATCCATAAAGGTGGACTCCATTCTCCCTGAACGATCGGACCCGGGAGGTCTGTTACGCTGCGGCCGCTGGATTCATTCTCGGCAGGCCGTCAGCACAGATGCTCCCCCCGTCAACTGCCGGAAGTCTATCGGCTCGCCACCCGTTTCGCCACTCAGCAGGCACTCAACCACCGCCGACGCCGAACCCCCACGCCATCCTGCCCCACTTGTCAGAATGCCGAATTCACGTCCCGCCTGTCTCAGCACGCCCCGGCCCGGTGCTGAGCGGCACACCACCGCGGTTTTCTTCCCCCAACTCGCCTGTTATGCTGCGCCAGGTCCCGCCCAAACCTGACTGATTTGAGGAATTTCATGATGCGCCTCCCCTTGTCCCGACAGAACTCGCTGGTCCGATTGGTCATTGCACTACTTGCCCTACTGTGTGCAGGCACCACCTCTGCGACCGAACCACGACAGACACGCAGCTTTATCGCAGCCGATTCCTCAAAACAACGCGTGGCCATCATCGGGGAAGACGGGGCCACCGTCTGGGAACACCGCATCGGTCCGCTGCACGATCTACACGTTCTTCCCGGAGGCAATCTGCTGCTGCAGGTCAACTGGACGGAAATCATCGAAATCCAGCCCAAAACGGGCGACATCCTCTGGCGTTACAACGCGGCTGAACGCCCCGAAAATCAGGGCGTCCGGATCGAAATTCACGCGTTTCAACGGCTCAGCGATGGAAACACCATGATCGCCGAATCCGGTGCCGCCCGCCTGATCGAAGTGTCACCCGATCTGCAACTTCGCCATCAGATGAAGCTCAATGTGGTCAAGCCGGATGCCCATCACGACACACGACTCGTCCGCAAACTGGACAACGGAAACTACCTCGTCTGCCACGAAACCGAAGGCCTGGTGCGCGAATATCGGCCGGATGGCTCAACCGCCTGGGAATATCAGGTGCCCCTGTTCGGAAAAGCACCACGCCCCGGCCATGGTGTCGACGCCTTTGGCAATCAGGTCTTCTCCGCCTATCGCCTCCCCAGCGGAAACACCCTCATCGGTGCGGGCAACGGACACGCCGTCCTGGAAGTCACGCCGGACGGTAAGATTGTCTGGAGTCTTCACCAGAACGATCTCAAAGGCATCCAGCTGGCATGGGTCACGTCACTGCAGGTGCTTCCCAGCGGAAATATTCTGATCAACAACTGCCATGCTGGCCCCGAAAATCCACAGCTGATTGAAGTCAATCGCGACAAGCAGGTGGTCTGGTCATTCCGGGATTTCGAACGCTTCGGAGACTCACTCACCAATTCCACAATGCTCAGCGTCAACGGTCAGCCTCTGTAACCACGGCCGACAGCACAGGCACTGCCCCCCGGTGCCTCCCACGCTACCAACAAAAACACCACCGATTCCCCGGGCCCTGAAACGGTTCTTGCGTCGATATGCCGCAGTGTGTAGCCTCTCAGGGTGTTTCGTTCCTTAGTTCGCGATTTGTTCCATGCATTCTTACGAAGGCAGATTGTTATGAACACAGTAGCATGGCGTTCACTCCTCGTTGTCCCGACGTTTCTTGTCTCTTCGGTCCTGTCGGCAAACGACGAAAAAAAAGAGCCTGAACCCGCAGCTCCCGCGGTCGAGCAGGAACAGGCCGCTGAAAAAGAACGAGCGGCTGAGAAAGAGAAGGCCGTTGAAAGAGAACGAGCCATTGAAAAAGAGCGGGCCCTTGAAAAGGAACGGGCGGCCGACAAGGAACGAGCCATTGAGAAAAAGCGGGCTGCTGAAAAGGAACGCGCCGAGAAGGAAGCTCGTGTCAGCGAAGATGAAAAATCTCAAGCCAAACGTCGTGAACTGGAACTCCGGAATCACAATCGGGATCGAGCGATCGCCGAGCAGAAAGAGCGTTTGCAGGCCTTGCTGGAGAAGACCCGTGTGGCGGCACGTGAGGGATGGGGCGAAGACCAGCGACACCGTCTGACCGAGGAGATCCGGGAGGTCGAGCAGCAACTGAAGCGATTGATTTCGGAAGAAGGGCCCCGTGTCGGGCATGACCTGCCTCCGGAATTTCGAGGACAGGCGGAAAAGATTGAACTGGCCTCGCGGCGGCTGCGTCATGTTCGCACTGCCGCGGAAAACCTGATGGCGGCTGAGATGCCGGACCTGGCTCATGACCTGCTGCGCAAGGCAGAAGGTATGGAGCAGGACATCGCGGCCGCGAAGCAGGACCTGATGCAGCGAATGCACCAACAGGGCGGCGAGCGTCCACACGGCAACCCGGAAGAAGTGCGGGCACTGCGTCAGGAAAATCAGAACCTGCAGCGTGAACTGCAGGAAGTGCGGCAGCTGGTGGAAAAGCTCCGCAGCGAACGCCAGGCAAAGGAATGAGCCACCTGGCTCTGCCTGCACCGCGGCCGGGACAACCCCTGTCAGTTGCCAACTGACAGGGGATTTCGTTCAATCGCCGCCTGCACTGTCGTGTCAATCACAAAACCAGATTTCAGCTCGCATTCAGTCCGAGTTTTTGGGGAAGTTCCTGAATGAACGTTTTTCGATTTCAGAGCTGTCGCCCCCGAATTTTATTGACAAGCCTCGCGCTGCTGTTCATTCCTCTGCACCTGCAAAATGATCTTTCTGCGCAGGAAAACAACGCTGCGGTAGCCACCACACCAGCCGTGGCTCCGGCGGACATGTATCGCCCCACGGCTCACCCGGACAGAATTGTGCTGACATGGAGTGATGATCCCGCGACAACTCAATCCGTCACGTGGCGAACATCCACAGCTGCCCACCAGGGGATTGCCGAACTGGTGCTCGCCAGTGCCGACCCGGCTTTCGACCGCAACCCGCAGCGCACCACAGCCGTCACTGAAACTCTGCAAACGGACCTGAGTACCGCACACTATCATTCCGTGACCTTCTCCGGATTAACCGCTAACACTCAGTATGCCTATCGCGTCGGGGACGGGACACACTGGAGCGAGTGGTTTCAGTTTCGTACGGCCGCCGCGACACCGCTGCCGTTTTCCTTCATCTACT
This sequence comes from Planctomycetaceae bacterium, assembly GCA_023258825.1. Taxonomy (GTDB): domain Bacteria; phylum Planctomycetota; class Planctomycetia; order Planctomycetales; family Planctomycetaceae; genus SXXK01. Next base: position 8,751 of record JALQWE010000100.1, read on the forward strand.
TTGGCGATGCTCAGAATGAACTGCGATCCAAATGGTCGCGCGTGATCCGCGCTGCCTGGCGCACGGCCCCTCAGGCCGCCTTCATGATTCATGCCGGGGATCTGATCAATCACGCAGAAGCGGATCAGGAATGGGGTGAATGGTTTGGTGCCGGCGCATGGATGAACGCCATGGTCCCCAGCGTTCCGGTGCCCGGCAATCATGAACAGGTGCGGAAGTCGGGGCAGAACGCGGGACTTTCACATCACTGGCGTCCCTCCTTCACACTGCCGCAGCACGGACCGGCGGGGCTGGAAGAATCCTGCTACACACTGACCTATCAGGGCGTGCGTCTGATTGGACTGAACAGCAACGAGCGACATCAGGAACAGGCCGTGTGGCTCGAGCAGATTCTGTCTGAGAATCGGGAGCCGTGGGTGATCTGCACCTTCCACCACCCGATCTTTTCCACAGCCAAATCACGCGACAATCGCGCATTGCGAGAGATCTGGAAACCTGTGCTGGATCGTCATCGTGTGGATCTGGTACTGCAGGGGCATGACCACACCTATGGTCGCACCGGCCTTGAGACTCCGGTCGCCACAGCCAATCCGGCTGAAGAACTGAAGGCGGACGAAACATTTTCGGGGACTGTTTATGTCGTTTCCGTCAGCGGCCCCAAAATGTACAACGTGCAGCGTGCCGCCTTCATGCCGCGTGTCGCAGAATCCACGCAGCTTTACCAGGTGATCCACGTCAATGGCCAGCAACTGGGATATGAAGCCTACACCGCCACGGGCGAATTGTACGATGCCTTCCAGCTGACCCACCATCCCGACGGGACTCGCACACTGCTGGAACAGATACCGGAAACACCGGAACGACTGAAACCACCGGTCGCACCAGCGCCGGCAAAGAAAGCCGCCGAAGTGTTTCGCTAAAAATCCCCTGCCACCCCCG
>JALQWE010001011.1 GCA_023258825.1 Planctomycetaceae bacterium
ATTACTGTCTGCAGTGAAGCGTGCGGAGGTGACGGCTTGCCATTTGCCATCGGGCAACAGCACAGCGGGATTAGAGAACACAGCTTTGCGTGTTTTGGTCGTAGAGACTCGGTTACGCTGAAAATCCTCGACAAAGGCGTAGTAGCCTTTCATGGACGTATCTTTGGTCAGGGTGCTGAACGTGACGAGGTGTCGCCAGGCATTGTCAGCGGGGTGAAAGAACCACGACGAGTACTCTGTCCGGTCACCGGAGCGTTTGGCGGCCACAGCGAAGCGGTAGGTTTCACCGACCTTCCAATCGAAATCCAGGAAGGACTGACCACCGGTTCCCTCATTGCCGAAACGTTTGACGCGCACGTCCGGATGGTTGTGCAGCAGTTTCACACGCTGCTCATCCTTGACGGCATTGGGGTCATTCTGGTCACCGGGATCCCAGACAGAGAACAGGATGACTTTGCTGTGGTTACTGAGTTCCTGAAGACCGAAGTAGCCCTGACTAAAGCCGCACACGCAGAAATAGGTGCCCTCAGCGGATGACTGGACCTGAACCTCGTTGTAGAAGACGAGGGAATCGGGGACCTTCTGATAGCCCAGGTGTACAGACCGACAGGCGATACCTTTCAGTTTCTGATCGACCGCAATGGCTGGACTCAGACTGGGTAGCAGCCAGAGGCTGACGGTACTGATCAGCAGGCAGCGATGAAAGAGCGTCATGGTGTTTCGCCTGAAAGAGGAGAGAGAACAGAACTCGCAGCGCGGGGGAATTGCCGGACGGCACGACAACTGAGGGGCCGGAAACGTGGAATTTCCACGAGATTATCCGACAGCGGGCCGCGATGTGGAGGACAGTGTAGCAAAACAGAGGGAAAATCAGTAGGTCGACGCAGGGTGTCAGCCGTCATTGGGCCCTGGAGCACCGTGTGAGCGGTTGTGCGGAGCCAAAAACGCCGAAATTCCGCAGTTTTTACGCAAATTCAGCGATTTCCGACGAACACGCGTGGGGAGATAGGCGTTGATGTTGGGCCATCGGAAACCTGAAGAAT
>JALQWE010001012.1 GCA_023258825.1 Planctomycetaceae bacterium
GCATGCCGATGGCGCTGGCACTGCTGGCCACGTTCTTGTTCTCTGCCTATCTGGCGCTGTTTCCGATGTTGGCCGCAGGTTTTTTCCGGTTAACGCATGCCAGCCAACCGCACCCGCAACAAATGCACGATGCGCTCAGCCGTGTGCCGCGTTTATTGAGCCCGCTGATTTTTGCAGGTTGCTGGGTTCTGTTCGAAATCCTGCGCGGTGTGCTGTTCACCGGCTTTCCCTGGCTGAGCCAGGGTTACGCTCAATCACCCCCCAGCCCGCTGGCGGGCTACGCACCGATCCTTGGCGCGTACGGACTCAGTTTCATCACGGCATGGCTGGCCGGACTGACCGGCGAAATCTGGGGGCGGCTCCGCAACCAGGGCTGGGCCTGGTCACCGGCCCTCAGCCCGATTGCTTTTGCCATCGGCGCCGTCATTGTTGGCGGCGTAAGTCTGAGCCAGATCTCCTGGACCCGGCCGGAAGGCACACCGCTCAAGGTATCGCTTCTGCAGGGCAATGTGCCGCAATCGATGAAGTGGCAGCCGGAGTTATACGTGCAGACGCTGCTTACCTATTTCCAGCTTGCCCGCAGCAATCCGGCGACGCTGATTGTTTTGCCGGAAACGGCCATTCCCTCGCTCCTCTCAGAAGCACCGCCGGAGTTTCTGCAGGATCTGCAACGCATCGGCCAGGAGCAACGGGGCAATATTCTGATGGGTATCCCTACCGGTGAGAATGCGCCTGATCGTAACTGGTACGCCAACAGTGCCGTTTCGATGGGTGTCGATCCGCTCCAGGTCTACAACAAAATTCATCTGGTGCCCTTCGGAGAAACGACGCCCCCGGGTTTTGGCTGGTTTCTGAAACTGATTCAGATGCCCTTGCCCGACTTTACGAACGGCGACGTTGATCAACCGCTCATGCAACTGAACAACCAGAAGATCGCCGTCAATATTTGTTACGAAGATATCTTCGGCAGTGAAATTGCCCGGCGCGCAGACGAGGCCACGATGATGGTCAATATCTCCAACACGGCCTG
>JALQWE010001013.1 GCA_023258825.1 Planctomycetaceae bacterium
ACAGCGCACGACGGCTGCTCAACGGAAGAAAGACACTGCGGACTGCCGAACACTCGCAGAAGAGGCAGAGAGGGAGCTGCGGACACTGCGGGACAGGATCGCGGACCTCGAAAAAGAGGAAGCTGGATACCAGGCTGCGCTGACACAACTGAAACCTCGGGAAGCGTTTGAACGCGAGGCCATCGAAGAACAGACGCACAAATTGAATGAGCTGTGGTCGGCATTCCCACAGAGTCGGACATTGTTTCTATCCGACCCGGCAAAACTCCGCGCGGATCTGCAGGATCGTTTTCAGCAGTGCCAACGGTCCAGCGAAGAGTTACAAAAGGTAAACGCGACAATCGACAGCCTCAACGGCGTCTGCAGCGAACTTGAGAAGACACACACACGAGCGGCAGAACAGTTGACCGAGGCCCAGGCCGTTTGCGAACGGGCCAGCTCCAGCTGGGAAGACGCGTTTCGTGAGCGACAGACCTTATTCGAAGGCCGATCGGTCACCGATGTGGTCGCCGAATTCGACCGGCAACTTAAAGACGCGGAATTCCAGCTGACTGCAGCCCGTGAAGCAAAAACAAAGGCAGAATCCAACCGCTCCAATGCCGACCAGAATCAGACGGCTGCCGCAGAAGCCCTCGAGGCAGCCCGCCAGCAACTCTCAGCGCACACCCAACGAATCGAGAACTGGTTGCAGGAGATCAATCGCACTTTGCCTGAGCCGCTGACGATCGACTGCATCGATGAGATACTGAATCGCAGTCCCGCCTGGCTGCAGAACGAACAGCGCGAGATTGAGGAGTTGCGTGACCGAACATTGACCACAGGGAAGGTCGTCGAATCCAGCGAAATCAGACGTACTGAACACCTCGCGACACGCCCCACGGAACTCGACGAACAGGCGGTTCAGCTCCAAAAACAGGAGCAGGATGCGACTATCGCACAGGAAGAAGAACGACTCAAACAGGCAGAAGCACCGCTGATCATCGACGCTGCGAACAGGACAAAGAACGAAAAACTCGCGCAACAGCTGCTG
>JALQWE010001014.1 GCA_023258825.1 Planctomycetaceae bacterium
GCAAGCGCATTGGCAACCAGTCTTGCAAGCCCGCTTCAAGGTAGGCTTTGCGATCGACGGTGTAGCAAATGATCAAAATCAAGGCCAGCAAGGGCAGGCCCGCATAAGCCGGCATGGTGATGGCAATCCAAGCCAGCAAAGAAGGCACCACACCCCAGCCAAAATTAAACAAGGGGGCGTTGTGCATGCGCGCCACATTGCGAAAGCCGATGCCCCAATGGATGCCCCCCAAAAACGACACGATGGCGGCGCCGTAGCCTGCCAATGCCAAGGCCACAAAAGGGTGCAGATCGGCATCGATCAGCCACAACAACATGGCCATGCCCACGAAGGGAATGAGGCCTGCATAGGCCAAGCGTTTGACGTGCTTGCGGGTTTGATCTGCGTGGGGGTTCATGGCTTGACACCATTCAAGAGCGATTCAATTTGAGCGGCTTCAATGGCGCCTGGCACACGCGTGCCATCGGCCACAAAAAGTGTGGGCGTGCCGTTGATGCGGTTCTTCTTGCCAAACTCGACGATGGCGTCAATGTTGTGGTTGTCACAAGCGACGGCAGGCGGTGCGATGCCTTGCAGCATCCAGTCATTCCATGTTTTGGCGCGGTCTTTGGCGCAGGCAATGTTGCGCGATTTGACTTTAGAGTCTTCGCCCAACACGGGGTACATCATGTGATAGATGGTGACGTTGTCGATTTTTTGCAGGTCGCGTTCAAAGCGTTTGCAGTAGCCGCAATTCGGGTCGGCAAAGACAACCAGCTTGCGTTTGCCATTGCCCTTGACTTGGGTAAAAGCGTACTTAAGCGGCAGGCTGTCGAATGGAATGGCCGAGAGTTTGTCGTTGCGCTCTTCGGTCAGGTTGCGCTTTTGCTTGGTGTCAATGAGTGCGCCTTGAATCAGGAAATCCCCTTTGGCGTCGGTGTAAAAAATCTCGTTGCCTTGCACGCGAATTTCAAACACGCCAGGCATGGGGGTCTTGCTGATCTCTTCAATTTTGGGCAGCGATGGCAAACGC
>JALQWE010001015.1 GCA_023258825.1 Planctomycetaceae bacterium
GTCCGCTTGCAAAAAGAGGCGGCCGACTTGGAAGAGGTGTGGCACGCCGAAAAAGCCCAGGCCCAGGGCAGCAAACAGGTGCGTGAGCAGATCGACCAGTTGCGCCAGCAAATTGAAGAGCTGACCCGCAAGGGCGACTTCAACAAGGTGGCCGAGCTGCAGTACGGCAAGCTGCCCGAGCTGGAGAAGCGCCTGAAAGAAGCCCAGGCCAAGGAGTCGAGTGGCGAAGCCCAGGCCCCACGCTTGCTGCGCACCCAGGTGGGCGCCGAAGAGATCGCCGAGGTGGTCTCCCGCGCCACCGGCATCCCGGTGTCCAAGATGATGCAGGGCGAGCGCGACAAGCTGCTGCAGATGGAGGGCAAGCTGCACGAGCGCGTGGTGGGGCAGGACGAGGCCATCAGTGCGGTGGCCAACGCGATTCGCCGTTCGCGCTCGGGCCTGTCCGACCCGAACCGCCCCACGGGTTCCTTCCTGTTCCTGGGCCCCACCGGCGTGGGCAAGACCGAGCTGTGCAAGGCGCTGGCCAACTTCCTGTTTGACTCGCCCGAGCACCTGGTGCGCATCGACATGAGCGAGTTCATGGAGAAGCACTCGGTGGCCCGCCTGATCGGCGCGCCCCCGGGCTATGTGGGCTACGAGGAGGGCGGCTACCTGACCGAAGCCGTGCGCCGCAAGCCGTATTCCGTGCTGCTGCTCGACGAGGTCGAGAAGGCACACCCGGACGTGTTCAACGTGCTGCTGCAGGTGCTCGACGACGGTCGCATGACCGACGGCCAGGGGCGCACGGTCGACTTCAAGAACACGGTGATCGTGATGACCAGCAATCTGGGCAGCCAGATGATCCAGCAGATGGCGGGCTCGGATTACGGTGTGGTCAAGCTGGCGGTGATGGGCGAGGTGAAGACCTTCTTCCGGCCGGAATTCATCAACCGCATCGACGAGGTGGTGGTGTTCCACGCGCTGGACGAACGCAACATCCAGGCCATCGCGAAGATACAGCTGGGCTATC
>JALQWE010001016.1 GCA_023258825.1 Planctomycetaceae bacterium
ACACCTAAAGGCAGGAATCACTTTTATGAGATTTATAAATTAGGGGAAAGTGGTAAAGACCCAGAGTGGACTTCATTCCATTATACCTCTTATGATAACCCCTTAATCCCTGAATCAGAGATTGAAGCTGCTAAACGCAGTATGTCAAGTTTTGCATTTAGGCAAGAGTTTATGTCTAGCTTTGAGGCAGCTAGTCGAGACTTGTTTAAAGAAGAGTGGATTGTAATTGATGAAGATGAACCAAAAGATGGCAGATATTTTATTGCTGTTGACTTAGCTGGCTTTATTAACGTAGATAAAGAATCTGGAAATAAAAATAAGAAGCTAGATGAAACAGCAATTGCTGTTGTAAAAGTTGGTGAGTACGGTTGGTGGGTTGCTGATATTCTGCATGGCAGATGGGATATTAAAGAAACTTGTGAGCAAATTATGAGGGCAGTGGTTAAGTATGAACCTACTGCTGTTGGCATTGAGAAGGGTAGTTTAAAGAACGCTACAATGCCTTACATGATGGACTTGATGCGTAGGTATAGCCGTTTCTTTAGAATTGATGAAGTAACTCACGGTAATCAAAAAAAGACCGACCGTATTGTGTGGGCTTTGCAAGGTAGGTTTGAGAATAAAAAAGTAACACTAAATTATGGAAGTTGGAATAATGAGTTTATTGACCAATTAGTAAACTTCCCCAATGCCCAATTGCATGATGACTTAATTGACGCTTTAGCATACATTGACCAGATACAAGTAGTAGATTATTTTGTTGAGTATGAAGAAGATGATTATGAACCGTTAGACCCTGATATTTCTGGATATTAAAATGAACGATAAAAAAATTATTGAGTGGGTATTAGATAATGTTGAAGATTGGAAAACCAATCGTGATGACAATTATCGAGAGGATTGGAAAAGATACGAGAGGATTTGGCGGGGTGTTTGGGAAGGCGAAGATAGGATTCGTCAATCAGAACGTTCTAAGATAATTTCTCCAGCCACT
>JALQWE010001017.1 GCA_023258825.1 Planctomycetaceae bacterium
GGGGCCCGCTGATCGCCAAATAACACAGCGATCAACGACAGCACGGTGACAATAAACACAGCTGTGACCGGAATGATCAACCGAAACAGCAGACTGGCTGGAGCTCCCGGGCCTCGCATGCGTCGTTCTCTTTCTGTCCAACAGGTCTTCTGGTCCCAGACACACGGACCATCCACACACCGCCCAACTGCCAGCCTCAAACAGGAAGGCACCCCTGACTGCCAGGTCATTGGCTCCTGAAGTATGATGGCTGCGGGGGGTGGGATGCCAGGGAGGCGGGAAAAAATTACGCGGGTTCCCCGGAGATCACCATTTTTCAGGATGACGTCCCGTGCTGTTCCGCCGTCGCCGGACTGTCAGTCACAATCGCCTTCCCGAGGCAGCGAAATTTCCCGAAAATCGCAATTTCCAGCCCCCATTCCCCCCAAACTGCGCAGTAGATTTCGTCGAGATCCGTCCGATGTCCCAGGATCACCTCCCCACCACGACTTTTTGAATTCCTCACCTATGCTCACAGGATTGCAGCCCGGACAGACCGGCGAATTGATCTGGGTTGTCGACGCCAGCATGGTGATCACTCTCGGCGGCGACTCCCGGGCCACGGTCTTTTCCACGCCCAATCTGATTCTGTTGATGGAACGCGCAGCCCGTGAGGCACTGCGTCCGTTTCTGGAGCAAGGGGAAGAATCGGTCGGAATTGACGTGAATATCCGTCATCTGGCGGGCGCAGGTATGGGCACCACGGTCACCGGGAAGGCACGAGTGACCTCGATCGACGGCAAGAAAATTCACTTCGCCGTCGAGGCCTGGGCTGGTGACCGCCTGCTGGGTTCGGGAACGCATGTGCGGGCGATCGTGGCCGTGCAGAAACTGATCGATAATCTCGCCACCCTCTCGCCGACCACCGGACTCACCAATCTCAACCCGCAGCCCGGCCCCCTGCCCTCCTTCCAGACGCTGCAGGTCGATCTCCGCAATCGGATTGCCACA
>JALQWE010001018.1 GCA_023258825.1 Planctomycetaceae bacterium
TTTGCGTCATCCTGAGCCCACCAATCGAAGACCGTCCGAGCGGCCGTGGCTTGCTTCGCCGGAAGCCCTGATCCAATACCCGGCCCCGATCGTTGCCAGGCCCATACCCCGATCAGACAGAACTCCGAGCATACCATGCTGAAGTTTGACCCACAGCATTGTTTCGCAAGGGGCGGGACTGAAGGAGACAACATTCTGCAGGATGGAGTACATCGGGGATCATCAAAAGGTGCTCAAATGGGCGAGGTGTCAAAAGGTGCCATCCTGCGGTCCAGCGGGCCATCAAGTGGGCTCATCCGGCAAATCTCAGCCGGGCCATTGGTGAACCAGGCGGAGCGACTGGTCGAAAAAATGTGGGGCACACGACAATCGCCGCGACCAGATCAACTTCCAGATCGACGCAAACTGCGGCTGAACACAGGTCAGAGTCTGGCTCAAGGGGCGTTGGCAGCGACAACTGTGAGTAGACAACGCCATCCGCGAGACGACTTGGGGTGACGCAACGGGAATACTCAGATTCGCTGACCCTCGATTCGGGCCGCAGCCGTGCCGTAATCGTAGGACAGCAATCGACCGTTCGGATAGTTCATCGACATCATGCGAATCGTGTTCTGAGATCCATCCGCATAGCTGTAGATGACTCGCGGCGAAGCTCCAGTCACGGCGCCACTGTGATCCTGAATCGAGTAGGTCTGTTGGCCAAAATCATTGTACAGATTCCGGACCTGATTCAGCACATTGCCCAGCCCGACGGCCGCATTGTCCCATGTGGTCAGCAGACATTCCACACACAAAGCCGCATATATCTCCAGTTGGTCAAGCACACCGGCCAAGTCCGAATGTCTATCAGTACCCGTTGTGCTCTTAGGTGTGAACATAACACACTGCCCCAACGTACTACAGGCATTAATCAAATTGGAGTAGGACAAAATTTCCAACGTATCCGGGTGTCACTTGACAACATGCCCGTGAAGAAAT
>JALQWE010001019.1 GCA_023258825.1 Planctomycetaceae bacterium
CTCAGAAAGCCCGCCTCGCCGAGCTGATTGAAGGCAGCACCGTGGCGGCTCTGGCGCACGACGAACCTGCCAACCACTACGAGCTCAGCCGCGTCAGCACTCTTGCCGAACGTCAGGGCGATGGCTGGGTCATCTCGGGGGCCAAGTCCGTGGTGCTGTTTGGCGACCAGGCCGGACTGCTGCTGGTGTCTGCGCGCACCTCGGGCGCGCTCGACGATGAAGCGGGCATCTCGCTGTTTCTGGTGCCGGGCGATGCTGCGGGCCTGCAGTGCCGGGGTTATGGCCGCATCGACGGTGGCCATGCCGCCGAGCTGGTGTTCGACCAGGTCAGGCTGGGTGCCGATGCCTTGCTAGGTGCCGAGGGCCAGGGCTTGGCTACGCTGGAGCACGCCGTCGGCTATGGCGTGCTCGCGCTGTGCGCCGAAGCGGTCGGCGCCATGGACGTGGCCAAGCAGGCCACGCTGGAATACCTGCAGACGCGCAAGCAGTTCGGCAAGCCGATCGGCAGCTTCCAGGCGCTGCAGCACCGCATGGCTGACCTGCTGCTCGAAGTCGAGCAGGCGCGCTCAGCGGTGATCAACGCCGCCGCCGCCATCGATGGCGACGACCGCATCGCACGCGAACGCGCGCTGTCGGCAGCCAAGTTCACGATCGGCCGCATCGGCACCCTGGTGGCCGAGGAGAGCATTCAGCTGCACGGCGGCATTGGAATGACCTGGGAATTGCCGCTGTCCCATTACGCCAAGCGACTGGTGATGGTCGACCACCAACTCGGGGACGAAGATCACCACCTCGCGCGCTACATGGCGCTGGGCCGGGACTGACGCCATGGCGCTGCCTCCCCTGCTGCAGCGGCGCGAAGGCACCGTGCTGGTGCTCTCCAACAACAACCCGGCGGCACGCAACGCGCTGTCACCAGCCTTTTATGCTGCCTTGACCACGGCGCTCGTGCAGGCCGAGACCGACCCGGGCGTAGG
>JALQWE010001020.1 GCA_023258825.1 Planctomycetaceae bacterium
TGAATTGGGCAAGTCAGATGTGTTTGTGAAATTGGCCGTGACGCTGTCTCCTCTGGTTGAGGAAGCCGTTCGGCAGGGTATCACAATCAAAGAGTTTGAACGTGGACTGTTCGGAGGGTTGCTTTGTACTGGCAGACAGGTGATCAACCAGTTCCTGATTGCTCAGGGAGTTGGCGACCTCGGTGAGACGACCGCTCATCCTGCCGACAGTAACAACGACCGATCGACCGAGCCGCGAAAGATCCACCGAAGCCCTGAACTGGCTGCCAGAATGCTGCGAACCGTCTTTGGCGAACATGAGTTTTTTGCTTACGTGTATCGCGAAGGCGAAGATCGCCGCAGTCCGATCGTGCGAAGACCTGTGGACGAGCTGTTAGGAATCTCTGGCGATCGGTACTCGCCACTGCTGCAGGAATACAGCATGCTATTCTGCTGCGAACAGGCGTTTCACAGCGCCGTCGATACGTTTGAGCGTGTATTTCGTCATCGCCTCTCTACGGATACTCTGGAAAAGATCAGTCAGCGGATGGGCGAAGCAGCGGACGGGTTTTTACACAAACGGGCGGCTCCACCAGCGTCCGAGGAGGGGGTGATCCTGGTGCTGACGGCAGATGGCAAGGGCGTTCCGCTGGTGAAATCTGATGCACAGAATCTTCGAGCGTTCGAAGAAAAAGCGGTTCGCCCCGGGAATCGCCGCATGTCGACCGTATGCAGCGTGTATTCGGTAGATCGTCATGATCGCACGGCCGAAGATGTGGTGGCTGGACTGTTCAGAGATGACAAACCGGATTCAGAGCTCAAGGCCGATCGACCAGTCCCACAGCACAAGCATTTGATGGCAAAGCTTCCCGGGCAGATTCAGGATCTGGGTGACGAGATTGTTCGCGGTTCCATCCTTGCGTTGTCGTGGGCTGCGCGGGAAATCCAGCAGCGTCGCAAGGAGAATCAGTTGCTGGTACGTCTGATGGATG
>JALQWE010000101.1 GCA_023258825.1 Planctomycetaceae bacterium
AGGAAATAGCTGAGTCGAGTGGCCAGCTCAGGACCAGTGACAGGCGCGGGCGCCATGCCGGCAGGAGCCTGTTCGCTGCGGTAAAGAAACGCCGGAGCGACAAACACGCGGGCCAGCAACATCCGGATCGCCTGCTCATGATCCGGCTCTTCCGCACGCAGGCGATGATACAGAGCTGTCAGTTCTTCGCGTTCCGCAGGAGTGACTGGTCGACGCCACGCACGGTCGGCCAGCGCCAGCACCGCTTCCAGATGAATGGGCTCTGACGCGATCAGTTGTTCACGGAATTTCTCAGCCGCCGCCATGATCCCGGGACGCATCGGTGTGAAGGCCGACGGATCCGCGTCCTGGGTTGCGAACTGCCAGAGCTGTTCGTAGGCATCCACCAGGGCCAGTGGTGATCGACTGACATAATGCATGTCCTGCCAGAGCCGATTCAGCTCGGCAGTTTCTGTTTCGTTGAGCATCAGACGGATCAGCTGATCGTCTTCGCGATAGTACAGGGTCAGCGTGACAACTTCGTCGACAGGTACGATGCGGGTGTAGCACAAAGCTGCAGGAAACAACTGTCGGAACTGATCAAACTGGGCCAGCAAACGCACCTGCGCCTGACTGCCGTCACAGACCAGAACCGGAACCTCGTGGACCACCGGCTGATCGCCATCGGACCAGGTGGCTTTTCCACCTGCAACAGCGACGTTTCCGGTCAGCGGGCCGGAACTCTTCACCGGAGGCTGATCCAGTACCTGCATCTGGACACTGCCTTCCAGTCCTGACGGTTGATGCAGCGTCGCCGTGACAACGAATTCACACCCCTCCACCAACTCCAGTGGAACGGTCACCTGCTGCACAAACGGAGCCCGAACACACAGGTCGGTCTCCGCCACGTCACCGCCCTCAGGATGACGTCCGAAAGCAAGTGCCTGCTGATCTGCAGCAGGCGACTGGGGTCCGGATTCGGTATCGGGAAGTTCGGGACGTGCCAGGGCCTGCAGTTTTCCGGACAGCAGGTCGCGACGGATGGTCGACAGCACAGGACCACTGAACGAGGAGAGCTGACGTTGCAGCAGAGCATCCGGGGAGTCTGCAGCAACGGGGGGCTGCAGCGTTCCGGCGACCAGGGCCTGCACCTTTTCCGCGAGGGCCGAACGTTCTGCGGGATCCGTGGCCGCCTGCCAGAGTGCCAGCAGAGATCCCGGGGGAATGACAGTTTCCGGAGTCGCTCCCGCTTCGGGTTCGCTGTAAAAGTGCCAGACGCTGTTGTTGCCGCGTTGATCCGCGTGAGGATTTCCGGCAAGCAGATCGGGGGAGACATCCTTCGCCAGGTCCCACTCACCCATTTCGCCAGTGATGGTCAGGTCGATTGCAGTGAGGTCACAGCCATGATTGCCATCACGAGGACTGATGACCAGCGATACCAGGTCACCCTGCTGAATCCGGATGTTGTCGAAGGGACCGGCGAGTTGTTCTTCGGCGCCTTCCGCCGCGCCCGAGGCGAGCAGTTGGCTGGTAGGACCGCGACGAACTTTCAAAGTCCACGTCACACCATTGCCACACGCAAGATGAGCGCGCTGGACGCGGCCTCTGATCGACACCATACCCGACACCGGACTCTGCCAACCCACGGCAACACGCAGGTTCGGCGCCGGATGCACGGCAACACTGTGTGGCTTGAGATCTCCGGGAACGCGAACAAGGTTGTCGGAGGAATTTGCAAGGACGCTGAGCGCATCGGCTCCGACCCAGCCCCGGACAAAGTCATAGTTTTCCAGACGCTGCGCCTGCTGCGTGATGTGGCCAGTGACTTCTGCACTGCCGGCATTGATTCCCAGTGCCGTCAACCATGCCGCGAGAATGGCAGGATCTGCCCCGTGCCTCGCCGCAATCTCCTGCACCATGGTGGCATCCACGACGCGATCCTGAATGTCCGAAATTTCTGCCGCCGCATTCAGTGACTGGAGAGTCGTGTCCTGCAGACGCGAACGATACGCATTCAATTCCCGATACAGTCGCTGCACATCCCGCAGTGGAAGATCCGGCTGACCAGGTTTGACAAAGCGAGGATTCTGCCAGAGCGCTATGTCGTGCTCAGCTCCGTTTCCGGCATCCGAGGTGAGTCCAGAAAAAAGGTGCTGGATTTTCCATCCGCAGAAGGTGGCAACGGCCGACGGAGTTCCTGACGCGTGGCGATGGGATTCACCGGAACCTGCCATGCCGTCGGGCCGTCACGCTTACCAATGTGTCCGATGGTGGTGAATCGCCACAGCGACTGTTGCCACTGAGCAATCCGGCGGACCAGATCCGGCACATGTTCCGGCTGAGCAGTCTTCCACTGCTCACGAAGCCCATCCAGTATCGGGGAGGGCTCCGTTCCCTGCAGAGCCTGCCACAGGGTATTCAGGTACTTTTCGCTGAGCGACGATTGTCGAGCCACATCGGCCAGCGAGCGGGTGCCTGACACCAGCGCCTGTCGTTCCTGAATCAGAACCAGCAGATACTTTTCCACTGGCAACCGCCCACCACCATTTGTCTCCAGCGGAATCCCCTGCAGAGTGACGGAGGTGACGGCATCGCTGTCCGAGTAGCGGGCGTAGAACCGGCGAATCGCCGCCAGCTTTTCATTGGTCCAGTCACGAGATGTGGTAGACGGAGAAAACTCAATCCCGCCCGGCAGCAGCATCGCATGGCTGGCAATTCCTTTGGCTGCATCAAGGTACTTCTGCACAAGCGACGGGGACATCACGAGTGCATTTCCCACGTTCGTAAACCCCTCACCGGCAGCGCTGTCGACGGGAAACTCCTGCGCTGGCTGAAGAGCTACTCCGGTCAGATCTTCCACCGTGTACGTCAGCTCTGCGTTGTTCAGACGCCGAAGAACAACCGGCCCCGGATCTCCGGCATTGGCCCGCGCATCGGCATCCAGTACCCCGCGGATCCACCGGGTCAACGACTTTCGCTCTTCTGCGGTCAGCGGATGAGTGGCCTCTTCCGGGGGCATTTCCCGATCGTCCAGCACCTCCACGGCACGCTGCCACGGAATCACATCTCCGCGGATCTCTGTGACGGAATGAAACCGCTCCAGATCAAGTTCGCCCTGCTTCTGTTCTGTGGAGTGGCACTCCAGGCAGCTGCGACGCAGAATGGCCTGCTGAGTGGCTGCAAACTCATTCTGCAGCGCTGCAAAATCATCAACCTGAACAGCATTGACAGAGGCACTGTGCATCAGGGCCGCGATGGCCAGCGTCAACAGGACGCAGAATCGAAAGCAATTGTTCATGAGCAGCTCCGGTGGGAAGAAAGCATCAGCAGCTCGGGTGGGTCAGGAGTTCTGACACAAAGAATACCAGCCCACGTGACGCGGGTGTATCCTGAAGCCGGGGATTGCGGACTTCTACCGGAATTCGGGGGCGGACGTCGGCAAGCGTGCCGGTGGCCTCGGGAAATTTCTCAGCGAAAGAACTGATCCGGGTCATTGGGATCCGGTCGGGCATCACGTTCGCGACGAGTCGCCTCAAGGTCAAACGTCAGATGCTTGATCTGATGACGCAGCGACGACATGTTGTCCTGAAGCAGACTCTGAATGCGTCCCTGCCGCAGCACAAGATCTGTGACACGACGCACGGCAGCCATCAGTTTTTCCGGGTCAGGCCGGGAACACCCATCGACAAGATTCCAGAGTTCCCGCAGTTCTGCAGGGAGTTGTTCGGCGGTGGAACCGGACAAAGAAGCGCGCGTCGACATGGTCGGAACTTCCGTGAAGCCGAGAGAGCAAACAGACAGATTCAGCGGGGGATGCTGACTCTGACGATTCTTGTGAACGTCCCGCAGTCTCTCAATATTCCGAGAGGAATTCTCAATTTTTTTGGCGTGGCGATTTGGCAACTGAGTAACATCACAGACAACTACTGCAGCCAATTCGACTCACCACCTTAAGTGTCTGTTTCACTGCATTTCCCGGAGACGGGTGTTTTTTCGGCCACAGCTGGCAATGCCCGACATCCGGCATTTTCCAGCGTTTTCACTCGTTTTTCCTGAGTTCTGCCAGGCACTGACGGGCTGGAAATCCGGGCAATTCTGGACTCGTTCTGAACCGCCAAACTCTGCTAAACTCAACCGCTATCTAGCCGGAGGCCTGCGGACGGTTGCCCGGTCCAATCCTGACGCACACTGACATGGATGTCGATGGTGTCTCGCTCACTACCAGGAACAGGGTTCTTCCCGATTGCGGTTCACTTTGCCCGGTCTACCCCGCGGCCGGGTTGGATCGTTGTCTGCGTCGTTTGTCTGTCGCTGTTGTTCGCGACACAAAGTCGTGCGCAAACGGCAACGCCACAGCCAGGGTCTGAGGTTGAGACTTCGGGCGATATCGATTCAGCCGAGACGTCTTCATCCACCGCGGGAACGGCCGCTCTGTCTGACAACAGCGACGGGGCTGGCGGCGGCGCGGAAACCAGGGATCAGCAGGGCACGGCAGCAACAACAGTCCCCCAGTCCGGTCGTAGTCGCCCAACGATTGCTGCGCCCGCAGCGCTCAACTCGTCAGAAGATGAGCCCACAGCAGAATGGTTCTGCACATCCGGGCCACTGCAGACAGAAGTTCTGCGTGAACTGGTCAATGCCGAAGGTCGCCCCACGACACGATTCCTGCTGCGAAGTCAGGGAACTCCGGAAGCCATTCGCCTGACATCCCGCCAGAAGCCTTCACGACTCCACTATGACTTTTCAGCCAGCGTGCAGGTGGAAGCGACCTTCACCGGCGCAACCCTCGCATTGGAAATCATGCTGCCGGATCAGACCGATCCGCGCACCGGAAAACCACTCACGATGTACCTGCCGGGTGACATGATTCGCCGCGAAGAACAGGTCCAGATGCTGCGAGTGACCGTGACGAAGAAGGGCATGGAAGCCTTACTGCGACGGACGCGTGCCGAACTGAATCGATCCGACATTCGACTGCGGGCGCCAGTGATCACCGGCCTCGCGATTCTGACCGAATCATCACCGGGAGACTTGTGGCTGGATGTCGGCGCATCAACGTACGGCCCGGTCATCAAACCTCCGGAATCCCTGATTTCCGCTCTGCCGATCACTCAGTCGGTTGAGGTTCCAGGAGAGATCCGCGGGGATTATGTCCCGCTGGATGTGGAACTCGGAGCCATCATGGTCAATCGGCAGCCCGGGATTCTGCGTCTGCTGCCGGACCATGAGGAGTCGATTGCCACGCTGCGTGAGCTGGGAGTGAATTCCGTCTGGGTCTCAGACCACCGGAACCTCGAACGTTCGAAGCTGCTGGCGCAGGAGGGTCTGGCTGTCATTGCGACGCCGCCGCATCCCGAATTTGCCGACGCCGATTTTTCCACTCTGCGGCAGTCACTGCCACCACTGGATCAATTCTGCCCTCATGTTTCTGCGTGGTATGAAGGAACGCGCGTGATGCCGGCCGACCTGCCGCACCTGCTGGCATGGTCTCGTGAAGTCCGCAGTGCGGATCGAGTTCATCAGCGTCTGCAGATGGCCGATGTGACCGGAGCAGAAGGCGCTGCCGCGCGGGAAATTGATCTGGTCGGGATGGGGCGACATGTCGTCGGTCGGGAAGAAAGTTTCGGAGCCCTCCGCAATCTGCTGCTGCATCGCCAGAAAACTGCCGGTCAGTTGTCGTTCCCCTGGACATGGGTGCAGGTCGAACCATCGTCGATGCAGCTGCAGTGGCGCAATGGTGCTCCACTCCCCATCGTGGAACCAGAACAGATTCAGCATCAGGTCTATGCCGCACTGTCGGCGGGTTACCGGGGCATCGGATTCTGGAAGACACGTCCCCTGCAGTCACAGGATCCCGGGGATCGTGAAGTTCTGCTGGCCATGGAAATCGCGGATCTGGAAATTTCGCTGCTGGAACCGTTTCTTGCCCGAGGACGCAGGGAAGGGTACCTGGCACTTCAGACACCAAAGCCCGATCTGCCGACGAACGCTCGGAACCGATCGAAGAGTGCGTCGCTGTCGCTGAACGGAACTCCTTCCGGCGTGACAGTGACGGGCCTTGATGCTCCGACCGGTCACGATGCAGTGGTTATCAGCGGCAATGGAACAACGCTGATTCTGGCCGTCGCCTGGGACAACGTCTCGCAGTATGTTCCGGCACCGATGTATGAACGTGAAGTCAGCATGATCGTCGCAGCAACGGAAACTGCGTCAGCATGGCAGATTTCCACGACCGGAATTCGCAGCCTGCCGCGCGAAGTGACGGCCGGAGGACTGGCCATTCGCATTCGGGATTTTGATCGATCCTCCGCTCTCATCGTCACCTCCGACACCGGCATCATTCGCGCGCTGGAGCAGAAGATTCATGCGATGGCCGGTCGCTCCGCGGAAAAATCGATCGAACTCGCGACGCTCAAACACAAACGTGTCATGGGCACCATCGAAACGCTTCGCAACGAACACGTTGTTCCCGCAGGGACCGACAAGATCCTGACCACAGTTCAGCAGTCGCTTGATCGAGCGGATTTCGAACGGAAGAATGGCGATTTTCAGGAAGCAGCACTGCTCGCCGCCGACGCGATGCGAAATCTTCGGCTGCTGCAGCATCTCTGCTGGAAAGATGCCGTGGCCGAACTCACCTCACCCACGGCCTCACCACATACCATTTCCTTCGCCACACTGCCGGAACACTGGCGGCTGATGCGCTATGTGCGACAGAACACCGCAGCAGTTTCGGAAAACCTGCTGTCTTCAGGCAGTTTTGATCAGCAGAAAAATCTGGCCCTGGACGGCTGGACCCGCGAAGTGGCCGACAAGTCCGTGTTCTCCGCGACGGCAGACATCATTCCTTCAGGCAATACCGGAAAGATGCTGCGGTTGGCCGCGTGGTATTCCGAGCCCGGAATGAAATCCGGAACACGTGATGATCTGACTCCGCTGTCCGTCACCTCGCCGCCAATCCCTGTCGCTGCAGGTGATATCATGTTTGTGCGCGGTCGAGTGCGTCGCGGAGTGGCCGTGTCTGCAGGATCCCGACGATCCCTGCTGCTGTATGATTCTGAACTGGGCGCTGACAATGGCCTGAAGCCGGAGCTGACGACGGAATGGATCCCGTTCGAAATGATTCGTCCCATCACACGCGACGGCCAGTTTCGCTTCTCAGCCAGCCTGACCGGTCAGGCCGAAGTGCACCTGGACGACCTGGAAATTCGCAAACTGACGGCTGATGCAGGAACAGGCACGTCACCATTTCGAATGACAGGCGCCACCGACTCCGCACCAACAACCAGCACTCCCTGACACCCTGGTTGCGATTTGCGAGGGGCGGGAGGGCGAAGTTCCATCTGAGCCGCTGGTATCGGCACGGCAATGCAGTAGCCGGCGGTTGCGTGATGCTGGTACCGCTCCCATGCGGCTGATGTTTTGCGACTGACGGGTTGCGTTTGGAGATGCCGGGTCAGGTGTCGCGAACGACGATCCGGGTGGTTCCGTTGGGAATCACTGCCGCTTCGTTGTACAGCCGCCGATTGACGTTGCTTTCCAGTTCTTCAATCCAGCGCCGCAGTTCCATGCCGTAGGCTTCCGCCATGTCGCTCTTGACCAGATCCCGCAAAAAGCCTGCGGCACCAATGTCGGAGAGTTCCGCCTGCTCGGCCGAACTGAATCGCTTGGATGGATCCGGGTGTACCAAACCGCGCAGCAGCCGAATCAATGCCTCACTGAACTGAAACTCTTCCATGGGCAGCAGCCCCGGAAGCTTGTCGAGGATGTTCAGCTTGGACTGAATGATCTGATCAAACGAGAGTCCGGAGAAGGGGCGAGACCCCGAGAGCATTTCGATCAGCATGTAGCCCAGACTGGCGAGGTCCGACTGCGGGGTGGCACGATGCCCGGTCAGGACTTCCGGGGCCGCGTATTCCAGAGTGCAGGGCTGCCTTTCAGGCGGGCGGCCAACCCAGAATGCCGATCCGATGTCGATAATCTTGACCTGCCCCGTGCGTTTCACCATCACGTTGGAAGGCTTCAGGTCACAGTGAATAATGCCGCCACGGTGCAGCGCAGCAATCCCTTCGAGACACTCACGCAGAATCGCCACCGCCATACCCGGCTTTAAGCGACAGTCCACTTCGCCCGTCGTGATCACGCGTTCGTTGATCGTGGCCCAGCGACGCTCTGTGACCGCGTCCTGGACAATTTCCAGGCTGTCCCTTCGCAGAATGTGCAGCAGATCAAAACCGTCAATCCACTCCATTTCCAGAACATAGATGCCTTCATCCAGCTGGAACGAATGCACTGAGACCAGGTGATCCACCTGAATCCGCGCGACGATCGCCGACACTTCGGCCAGCCGATGCATTTCAATGTCGTAGCTCTCGTGCGAATCAAACGCCGCAGGCGAAAAGAACTTGAGAGCAACGGGGATGCTGAACAGAGCCGCTCCGCGACGTTCAGCGAGCATCACACAACCCTGACCACCGGTCCCCAGCCGTTTCAAAAACGAGCGCTCTGACGTCCAGCGAATGCCAGGCTTCATCAAGAGTCCCGCGTACCGATGCTGAAGCTCTTTCATGCGAGCTGCCACGTCGGCGTTTTGTTCAGTCGGGTCAACCACGCCAGGGATGCTTCTTTCGAGGACCTTGAATGCCAATGACCGCCGCGGAATCCACAGGGGGCGTTTGCTGTTCGGGCGATACGCACACCACCCGAAGCAGACCCGCATTATCACAGATTTCCAGCTTACCACCAGTAGGGAATTGCTGTACCCCCGGGAAAACAGGGAAATCTGCCCACCGTACTCCGCCAAACCACAAACGGTGCGTGGTGCATGTGTCTGACGCGCCCAGGGCTGGCAACATGCTGATAAAAACGCGTCGTGAAATGAGTTTTTCAGTATTGAGAGTGTTTTTTATTCGCTACCAGTGACTTTTCTCAGGATTCGCATCGCAGATAATCCGAGAAATCAACACTTGAGTTTTTCTTTGCCCACTCCGTGTTTTTTCTCCATTTTCCTCGCAATGCGCAGATTCCTGTTTTCTGACAGCGGATTCGGTGCTCTATAATCCCTCCATTTCAGATTGCCGCCCGTGGCAATTCCCCTGCATTTTGTAACGAGCGCTCCGATGAAAAAACTCCTCGCGTCACTGACACTCTCCGTCCTCGCTGCCGGTGCACTGGAAGCCGGCGAAAAGGGCTGCTTCCTGTTTCCTAAAAAGAAGTCCGCCACAACGGCCACCGCCAAACAGTGGTATCGGGCAAAAGACGGCACCTATCGCGAAATGATTCCTTACGCCAAGGCACTCAGCCGCGCTGAAGATGCCGACGATATGGAAATCGCCCTGCGAAAGACCGAGGCAGACCTCGCAGCTTCAAAGGCGGCTGCTGACAAAACGAATGAGGAACTGGCGACGACTCAGAAGTCACTGCAGGCCACTCAGGCCGAAATGGCCAGCCTCAAAGCCGCCATGGAAGCGAAGATCGCAGAACTGCAGAAACAACTGGAAGCCGAAAAGGCCGCTGTGGCCAGCCAGAAAGACCGTGCCGACAAGGCCGAAGCAGCACACAAAACCGCCGTGGGACAGGTCGCCACTCTGCGTGAAGAGGCCGTCAAGAGCGAGGAAACTCAGGCCCAGATCCGCAAGGAACTGGCCGCTGCCGCTGAAGAACGCGATGCCCTGAAGATTCAGGTGAATGA
>JALQWE010001021.1 GCA_023258825.1 Planctomycetaceae bacterium
GCGGTGTCGAGCAGCTTGCCGGTCGCATCGACGACGGCCAGCTTGCAGCCGGTGCGATATCCCGGATCGATGCCGATGGTGACCTGCGGTCCGGCAGGTGCAGCCATCAGCAGATCACGGAGGTTGCGCGCGAAGACTTCGACGGCTTCACGATCCGCTCGTTCCCGCAGTTCCTGGAGCACCGCACTTTCCGCCGCCGGACGCAGGAGCCGTTCGTAACAGTCGCTGACGGTTTGCTCCAGCTCTTTCCGAAACTCAAAGGTCGGGACAGTGACCAGACGTCGGGAAAGATCGCGCACACACGATTCATCATCGCTCTGCAGTGACAGGCGCAGCACGCCTTCTGCCGCGCCACGCTGCATCGCCAGAAATCGGTGTGACGGCATGGCGGAGAGTCGTTCCCGGCAGTCAAAGTAGTTCTCGAACCGAGCCCCCTCTTCGGACTTGCCTTTCTTCACGACGGAAAGCAGTTCGCCCTGCTTCACGCGGTCCGCGACCAGCGCGCGATTGGTGATGTTCTCAGACCAGACCTCCGCAATGATGTCACAGGCTCCACGGAGCGCCGTTGTTTCGTCCGGGACTTCCCGGGCAGGATCAATGAAGGCCGCAAGAAGCGCGGATCGGGAAGTTCCGGGGGGCCGCTGCGACAACAGCACCTCCGCCAACGGCTGCAGACCGCGTTCCCGGGCAATCGCAGCACGCGTTCTGCGGCGTGGCTTCCACGGCAGGTACAGTTCCTCCAGATGTTTCAGGTCCGGACTGGCACAGATCTGGGTGCGGAGTTCCGGGGTGAGCTTTCCCTGGTCCGCGATCGATCGCAGCACCGTGTTTTTGCGAGCGGCCAGGTCCCGGGCCCGCTGCCATTGATCTTCAATTGCACGCAGTTGTCGCTCATCCAGCCCTCGAGTCGCCTCTTTGCGATAACGGGCGATAAATGGAATCGAATTGCCGTCTTCCAGCAACCGCAAC
>JALQWE010001022.1 GCA_023258825.1 Planctomycetaceae bacterium
GGAATTGGCGCAATGGCTCACGGGCAATGAGAATCCACTGACGACACGCGTCCTGGTCAACCGGGTCTGGCGGTGGCATTTCGGACGTGGACTGGTTCCCACGGCGGACAATTTCGGCAAGCTGGGGGAACGCCCCGAAAACCCGGAATTGCTGGACTGGCTGGCCACACAACTCGTTCGCGAAAACTGGTCCCTGAAGCAGCTGCATCGGACAATTCTGCTGTCGCAAACCTGGCAGGCCACAGCGGACCGCACCTCTGCGGCGGACCAGATCGACCCCGACAATCACCTTCAGTGGCGCTGGACAGTGCAGCGACTGAGTGCCGAATCCGTCAGGGATTCCGTACTGGCGGCCACCGGGCTACTGGACCGATCCATGGGGCAATCCATGCTGCACGTGAAAAACCGGGAGTTCCTGTTTGATCATACCTCGAAGGACCTCACCTCGTACGATTCTTTGCGGCGTTCTGTGTATCTGCCGGTGATCCGCAACAACCTGTACGACGCCATGTCTCTGTTCGACTGCACCGACGGCACTGTGCCCAACGGTGATCGAGGTTCGTCCACAGTGGCCTCGCAGGCCCTGTTCCTGATGAACAGCCCACTTGTGCTGAATGCGGCCGAGAACCTGGCGAGGCAATTGATCACAACCACGCCTGATCCGCGGCAACGGCTCACATCGCTGGTCATGCGCACCGTTGGACGTCCGGCAACCGCAGAGGAACTGGCCGATCTGCTGCAGGCCACCGAGCGGCTTGGACAGCAGCTGCAGGCGGACGGCGTCGCTGATGGGGAACGTGAGCTGGCCATCTGGACAGGAATCTCACAGACGATGCTCATGTCCAATGAATTCCTTTACGTCCGATGACGACCAGAGACCAGGGATTCAGGGCGGCTGACCAGTTCCCTCCGAGTGATTCAAGCGGGCAGAATCCACAGCGACCACAGATCCAAAGCAGCAGTCCCA
>JALQWE010001023.1 GCA_023258825.1 Planctomycetaceae bacterium
TACGAGCAGGAAACCGGCAATCTTGACCCTATCCCCGATGGGTCAAGCGTGCTGGCAATCATCGATGAGGCCAAGTGGGGGGAGACGCGCGACGAACATGCTGAGTTTGTCTCTCTGCGTTGGTCGGTCATGGAACCGGCGGAATATGCAAACCGAAAGGTGTTTCAGAAGCTTTGGGTTACGGATGATGACCCGAACGTTTCCGATGCCGCCAAGATGGACAGGAAGCGCGACAAGGCGAAGCGGATGCTTGCGGCTATCGACGCCAACGCGGGTGGCAAGTTGGCGCGCAAGGCTGCGCGGCCAACGGATGATGACCTTGCCTTGGCGCTCACAAACAAGCCGATGATCATCAAGTGCATGGTCTGGGAGATGACCGATCGCCAGACTGGGAATACCAATTCCGGCAATTGGATCGCTGCCGTCGCGCCGAAGTCCAAGGGTGTCGATGTGAAGGAAGCGAAGGCTTCGCCCGCAAAAAAGCCTGCGCCGCAGAACAATGTGGACGACGACGATATCCCCTTCTGATCCCGCCGGAAAATGCACCCGCTGGCAGGCCGGGAATAGTCTGCCATTTAAAGGGGAAATGCCATGTCTCGCAAATTACGTCTTACCCGAATGAGCGGAGATTACATCTGTGTCGGCATTGACACAGGAAAACGCAGCACTCGGATTTTTTTAACCGAAGAACAAGCTCAACATCTTTCAAACCGGCTTCAAGCTTTTGCCAAAGGCGGATTTGGAAGCGAAGTCGCTGTAGAGGAAAACGAGGTATGACCGAACCTGCGCAACGCACTCCCGAATGGCACGCCAAGCGCGTTGGCCGCGTGACTGGATCAATCGTCGGGGCAATCCTTGGCTTGTCGCCTTACATGACCCGCGCCGATGCTATGCGGTCAATGGTGCGCGCCGCGATTGGTGAACCGTCTGAGTTTACCGGCAACG
>JALQWE010001024.1 GCA_023258825.1 Planctomycetaceae bacterium
GGCATCGATTAAAAACCCATTCACAATGTCAAAGAAGCGGGCAGATCCCGCAAATCACCGCCCAGGCCAAGGCCCGGACAGCAAAACAGATGTCTTCATCTCTGGAGTACTAAAGAAACTGGTGGAGCCTATCGGGATCGAACCGATGACCCCCTGCTTGCAAAGCAGGTGCTCTCCCAGCTGAGCTAAGGCCCCGCACCAATTCAAAGTCCATGGTGGGCCGAGGAGGAGTTGAACCTCCGACCTCACGCTTATCAGGCGTGCGCTCTAACCACCTGAGCTACCGGCCCCCACCCCTTGCTGCACAGCAGCAAAAGAACTTTGCCATCGCTGGCCAAAAAGGCCGCGGGCGGCGTGAGCCAGCTCAAGCGCAGCACAAGCAATCTTGTGCTGATCTCCAGGATGAAGGGACATGAGGACGACGGCATGTTCTTTGGAACGGACGAAGCTCTTCCAGTGGCTAGCACCGGCGCTTTCGGCCAAATCCTTAGAAAGGAGGTGATCCAGCCGCAGGTTCCCCTACGGCTACCTTGTTACGACTTCACCCCAGTCGCTGATCCCACCGTGGTCGCCTGCCTCCCTTGCGGGTTAGCGCACCGCCTTCGGGTGAAACCAACTCCCATGGTGTGACGGGCGGTGTGTACAAGGCCTGGGAACGTATTCACCGCGGCATGCTGATCCGCGATTACTAGCGATTCCGCCTTCATGCTCTCGAGTTGCAGAGAACAATCCGAACTGAGACGGCTTTTGGAGATTAGCTCCTACTCGCGTAGTGGCTGCCCACTGTCACCGCCATTGTAGCACGTGTGTAGCCCAGCCCGTAAGGGCCATGAGGACTTGACGTCATCCCCACCTTCCTCCGGCTTATCACCGGCGGTTTCCTTAGAGTGCCCAACTAAATGATGGCAACTAAGGACGAGGGTTGCGCTCGTTGCGGGACTT
>JALQWE010001025.1 GCA_023258825.1 Planctomycetaceae bacterium
CGATTATCTGGGTCTTGCCGACCAGCTTCGCGACGCTGTGGACACCTACACGTCCAGTGGCGGCACCGGCAGCCCCAGCTACGATGTGGCGCAGGCCATTGCTGTGATGCAGGAAAAGTACGAGGTCGCCTGTGATCTGCTGCACGGGTTTGACTGGGGCCTCTGGACGACCGGTTCAGCCACCCGGAAACTCGCTCTGATTCCTGCCGCTCAGCAGCATATTCTTGAGCAGGAGGAGGGAAAGAAACGCTTTGTCCAGGTGGTCACGGAGTTGTCTCGGGCCTTTGCCTTGTGTGCAGCGAGCGAGGAAGCCACAGGGATTCGGGACGATGTGTCATTCCTGCAGACGCTGCAGGCGGCACTGAATAAGCAGACCATTGGTGGCCGAAAGTCTCCTGAGGATCTGGACGCGGCCGTACGACAGTTGGTGTCGAAGGCAATCGTCGCGGAGGGGCAGATCATCGATGTGTTTACCGCCGCCGGATTGAAGAAGCCGGATATAAGTATTCTGTCAGACCAGTTTCTCTCCGAGGTGCGTGGCCTGAAGCATCGGAACGTGGCGGCAGAGTTGCTGGAGAAACTGCTGAATGACGAGATCAAAGTCCGGTCAAAGCGGAACCTGGTGCAGTCGCAGTTGTTTTCTGACAAGCTGAAGCAGACGCTGAATGCGTATCACAATCGAGCCATCGCCACGCATGAGGTGATCGAAGAGTTGATTCGGCTGGCGAAGGAGATGGAGGCTGCTCAGAAGCGTGGAGAAGAGCTCGGCCTGAATGAAGATGAGATCGCCTTCTACGATGCTCTGGCGACGAATGAGTCGGCTCTGACCGCGATGGGTGATGACAAGTTGAAAGTGATCGCCACGGAACTGATCAGCATGGTTCGCAGGAGCGTAACGATCGACTGGACGCTTCGGGAAACCGCGCGGGCGAAGATCC
>JALQWE010001026.1 GCA_023258825.1 Planctomycetaceae bacterium
GATGCAGATGGCTGCGGTACTGATGGTGCAGAGCAGCCATACGCCGGGTTCCGGAACGGAAGAGTAACCCGAGGGACGGACGAGGGCATGACCGACAGTTCCTTCGGATCGAGAGATGCTGTAGCCAACGCCTACCATGCTGTACTCTGACTTCGCAAGTGGTCGATTGGGTGTCGGACCGTCGTAGTTCAAACGGACATGTCGCTGGGCCTGATTGCCCCAGTTGTCGAACACATTCGCAGGGCCGAAGGCAATGTGACTGACGTTTCCAGCGACGCTGCCGAGAAATGAGTAGGTTTTCAGCACGGCGGCCCCATTGTCGAGCATGTCGGAGAGTGTTGTGTATCCGAATTTGATCATCAGCGATTCGAATTCGGAGATTGAGGCGTGACGCCAGCCCTGAAATGCACCGCCGGGGACCATCCCGGCCGTGAGGTCGTTGTACGAAGCCCGAGTTTCTGTGATGTCGAGCCATTCAAGCCCTGATTCCTCGTCCCGAGTGATCAGTCCATCGCCAGATGTCTTGTAATCCAGGGTGATGATCCCCGCCTGAGTCTGCTCAAGCCCATGCATGCAAGCGGTGATCAGAATCGCAACAAGTGTCGTTCTCATGGTAAGTCCCCTTGGTCAACGAGTTCTTCACTACGGAAAACTGACTGGGTCCGGAATACACGCTGCAACAAACTCAATAAGCCCTTTCGAATCAATGTGCTGGCTGAGAAGTGAATACGTCTGCAATTGTTCGCGGACTGAGCATGGCTCCGAAGTTGACCTGCGATGTGCTTTCGATTTTTTGAATAAACGTTTGCGCCGTCAATGACTCGGCAATTCACAACGTTTCAAAAAAGACGCACTGGTGTGCATTGCGCTCGTGTTTGAGACCGCAGGGCGCGGCCGATCTGAGAACAGCCTGCGAGGAACACCG
>JALQWE010001027.1 GCA_023258825.1 Planctomycetaceae bacterium
ACCCAGGGAACTGAAACATCTCAGTACCTGGTGGAAAAGAAATCAACAGAGACTCCCTCAGTAGTGGCGAGCGAACGGGGAAGAGCCTAAACCGTGTGGGATACCACACGGGGTTGTGGGACCACTCATTGGAATTCGTTCCGATGGAGTAAGAAAAATGAAGTTCAGTCAAAGTTGCCTGGAAAGGCACGCCATAGCGGGTGAAAGCCCCTTAGACGAAGCACTTCATTCTCTTGAGTGGCACCCAAGTAAGATCGGGCACGAGAAACCCGGTCCGAATCCACGGGGACCCTCCCGTAAGGCTAAGTACTCGATGACGACCGATAGCGAACCCAGTAGAGCGATCGAACGGTGGGAAGAACCCCGAAAGGGGAGGACACTGAACCTGAAACCCCATGCCTACGAGCGGTGGGAGGGCATTTACGCCTGACCGCGTGCCTTTTGCATAATGATCCGGCGAGTTATGGTAATCGGCCTGGTTAACCTCTTAAGGAGGGGAGCCCCAGGGAAACCGAGTCTGAATAGGGCGACATTGTCGATTGCCATAGACGCGAAACCAGGTGATCTACCCATGGGCAGGTTGAAGCGACCTTAACCGGTCGTGGAGGACCGAACTCACCAGTGTTGAAAAACTGGGGGACGACCTGTGGGGAGGAGTGAAAGTCCAGCCAAACCTGGAGATAGCTCGTTCTCTCCGAAATAGCTTTAGGGCTAGCCTCGGACAACTACGATGCGGGGGTAGAGCTACGGATTACGGATGGGGGGCTTCCCGCCTACCCACTGTAGCCCAACTCCGAATACCGCAGCGATTATTCCGGGAGACAGAACGTGGGGGATAAGCTTCACGTTCAAGAGGGAAAGAACCCAGACCGCCGATTAAGGCCCCTAATCCGATACTCAGTGGCAAAGGAAGTGGGATCGCT
>JALQWE010001028.1 GCA_023258825.1 Planctomycetaceae bacterium
CTTGCTGACGTTGGTGAATTCGAACACTTCATTGCCCAAACGCTCAGCAACGGGAATGAAAATTTCCTGTGTTTCATTGCGCTTTTGGTAGTCGTAGTCGCTCAATTCCTCAAAGCGTGCCAAACGCGCCTTGCTTTTGGCTTGACGGCCTTTGGGATTGGAACGTGCCCATTCCAATTCCTTCTTCATGGCCTTGGTTCGAGCGTCTTCGGTGCGCTGTTCTTGCTCCAAGCGGGCTTCTTTTTGCTCCAACCAAGTAGAGTAGTTGCCCTTGTAGGGAATGCCGTGGCCGCGGTCCAATTCCAAAATCCATTCAGCCGCGTTGTCTAGGAAGTAGCGATCGTGGGTAATGGCGACCACCGTGCCAGGGAAGCGTTGCAAAAACAACTCGAGCCAGTCGACACTTTCGGCGTCCAAGTGGTTGGTGGGTTCGTCCAGCAGCAACATGTCGGGACGGCTGAGCAGCAAACGGCACAAAGCCACACGGCGTTTTTCACCTCCAGAGAGTTTGCCAATGACGGCATCCCATGGGGGCAAACGCAAAGCATCGGCTGCAATTTCGAGTTGGTGATCGGAGGCATCGCCTGCTGTGGAAATGATGGCTTCCAACTTGGCTTGCTCGGCTGCGAGGGCATCGAAGTCGGCGTCTTCTTCAGCATAGGCCGCATAGACTTCTTCGAGACGGGCTTGTGCGGCCTTCACTTCGCCCATGCCACCTTCAACCGCTTCACGCACGGTTTCGTTGGGGTCCATTTGGGGCTCTTGCGGCAGATAACCAATTTTGAGGCCGGCCATGGGAATGGCTTCGCCTTCGATCTCTTTGTCGATGCCGGCCATGATTTTCAGCAAAGTCGATTTGCCGGAACCATTCAAACCGAGCACGCCAATTTTGGCGCCGGGGAAGAAACTGAGAGAA
>JALQWE010001029.1 GCA_023258825.1 Planctomycetaceae bacterium
ATGCTGTTGGCGTTCATCAGTTACAAAATGCAATTCACTGGACGCGTCAGCGCCCTCATCAACCAAGGCATCGAACTCAAGATGCTCAACTTGCATCGCGACCGATTGGCCGACATTGTGCTGACGCCCCCCGAACAAGACACACCAAAGGGCAACTTGCCTGTCAACGATTTGGCCCATCTGTCAGCCAGCCTTGAACTTCGCAATGTTTCGTTTCGTTACACCGACACCGAGCCCTGGCTCTTTCAGAATCTCAACCTGTGCATTCAAGCTGGCGAGCATGTGGCCATCACAGGCGCCAGTGGTTGCGGCAAAACCAGCTTGCTCAAGATCATGTTGGGACTTATGGCTCCCACCCACGGTATCGTTTTGTATGGTGGCGTACCCGTTCAACAATTGGGCTTGTCCAATGTACGCCGCAAAATCGGCGTGGTCATGCAAGAAGATGCACTGCTGACCGGCAGCATTGCCGACAACATTGCTTTCTTTGATCAAGCGCCGCATCAGCCCACCATTGAACGCTGTGCGCAATTGGCAGAAATTCACCACGACATCATGCGCATGCCGATGGCCTATCACACCCTCATTGGGGAGTTAGGCTCGGGCTTGAGCGGTGGGCAAAAGCAGCGGCTCTTGCTGGCGCGCGCGCTTTATGGACAACCCACCGTATTGGCTTTGGACGAAGCCACCAGCCATTTGGACATGCACAACGAACAAGCGGTTTCACAAACGCTGTCGCAACTGCAACTCACGCGCATTGTCATCGCCCATCGGCCCGAGACCATTGCCCGCGCAGACCGACAAATCGACTTTAGCGACTTTAGCGACTTGAACGAATGAAGCGTAAGATCCAGCAAACCAGCTCCACTCCGTGGCTGTCCGATTGTCTATGTGACACACTACTCTTCGATGCCT
>JALQWE010001030.1 GCA_023258825.1 Planctomycetaceae bacterium
TGCCTAGATCACAGCCCTCATCGGGGTTGGTGTTAAAGTCCGGTAGCTGCCGCCTCATCAGGTAGGGCGGCAGTTGCAGATGGCAGCGACCAAAATGCAGCGGCGGGCGGCGCACAGGCTGCCCATTCTCGTCGAGGTTGAACGGCTTCCAGTAAGCGCAGTCCCCGCACTGAATGTAGCTCATGGTTTGCTCCTTGCTAAAATCGGATGTCATCATCCGACCACTCATAAATATCCCAGCCGAAGTTGTCCCAGAGCCAGTGGCGCAGGGCGGGGGTCATTGCTTTGCCTCCTGCATGGCTGCGAGAGCGGCGCGGGCTTTGGCTTCGGCCAGATCAAGCGCGGGCCACGGGTACGCAAGCCCGCTTTCCGCACGGACAGCCTGCGCGAAGCCTGTCTCGCCACAAACAGCTTCAAACATTTCGCGTAGAGCCTCCACCAGCGCGTCGGTCGGTGCAGCGGGTGGGTGGGCGCGGGCTTTGGCTTTTGCCTGATACTCGCTGTTCGTGGCTGTGCAGCTTCCCGGTATATGGCTGCAACGCGGCCCACCCATACAGCGATACAGCTTCGCTTCCTCGGTCATTGCTTCCACTCCCCTGCTTCGATGGCCTTGGCGATTAGGCGGTTAAAGTCACGCAACTGGCCGCCTTCATCCAACCAAGCCACGATCTTTTCGACCGCCTCGCGCTCGGCTTGTTCACGGTGGCGGGCGAAGGCTTGGACCATTGAATGATCGTCAGCGGTGCCAGCAGTCATGCGTTCAGGGATTACGGGGTTCCCGCTGCACCATGCGTAATAGCCGCTCGCCGCAGCCTTTCGGTCGATCTGTTCAACTCGCATGGCTGTCTCCTGCGCCTTGCTCACGCAGAGCGCGGAGGATCGTGGGGAGGTTGTTGCGGAGGGCTACCGACAAT
>JALQWE010000102.1 GCA_023258825.1 Planctomycetaceae bacterium
CCGGCTGGGTCACCAAGGCTGTCGTTCACGTTGAAGTCAAAGTCCACACCGATACGTTCGAAGAAGTTGTCAGAAACGCTGATGAATCGCACTTCGACGGTCACCTGCAGGTCCTGCAGTTTGCGGAGCTGCGTCAGCAGGTCAGCAATCTGCTCATGAACCGCCGATGTCTGACGAATCACAAGGCTCAGAGTGTTCTCTTCCTGACCAATCGTGCCTTCACCGCCGTCCACATCCCATGTTCCGGGTTCCACAGTGGTGGTGATGAGGTTCACGAGGCCGGAGAAGTCCGCGTTGCTCACAGATTCCGATCCGGAGCCTGCTGAGGTTCCCGGACGACCATTACCTCCGATTGAGACAGCCAGATCATCGTTCACCTGATAGAAGCCATTGCCGTTCGGAGTCGTCCGTTCGCTGCCAGGCACGCTGTTGCCGTACTGACCGATCGCCGGAGCATTCTTGATACCAACGGGAACGACCAGGTCGGCCACGTTGTAGGCAATGTTTACATACCGGGTTTCCTGCTCGAGGCGGTTGGTGATCATCAGAGTTTCGTTCTCGATGGAATACACCAGGCCACCAGCCTGATCCAGCAGCAGATTCAGAGCACTTCGCAGAGTGATCCCGTCGACGTCGATGCTGACAGGCTGACTGGCCGACAGACCTTCCGTCTCGATCGCACGAGTCTTCATGGTGATGTTGATGCCGTGAGCAACTGCAATCTGACGAATCACATCGGTCAGCGGCACATCATGGAAGTGCAGAGACACCTTCTGTCCGAGACTGTTTTCAATCTGCAGTTCACTCTCGGTACGTTCACGGCTATCCACTCGTCCCAGATGTTCGCGGCGTTTGGTCAGATCACCCCATGCCTTCGCATCGGGCATCGCATAGTCGCGGCCAGGGGCGATCATCGCCTCTTCCACATCATTCAGAGTCTTCAGGAAGCTCTCGGCCTTGCGTTCCTTCACATCTTCATTGAATGCGATCTGCTTCTGCAGTTTCGCCTTCTCAACCATGATGGCCGCTGCCGGCAGATCCGGATTCAGGTCTTTCGCCTGACGAGCCACCAGCTGGGCTTCAGCATAACGACGTTCCTTCATCAGTTGGTTGTACTCATCCACCAGCTTCGCAAAGTCCTGCTCGATGCGGATCTTCGTTTCGGTTTCGCGTTTGATTTCTTCCATCACATCGCGATTCTTCTGCTCCAGAGCCAGATTGGGAGCCTGCTGATCGCGATATGCACTGATGGAAGCATGGCTGCGTCGCACGTAGCCAGCGAGAGTTTCCAGTGATTCCTTGTTCAGCGGAGCCGCTTCGACAGACGCGAGGGTGTTGTCCAGAATCTGCAGAGCTTCATCCGGATTGGTTGCCTTCATCTTCTCTGCGCGGAAGACACTGTTCATGACTTCCGTTCGCAGACGGTCATACTGCACATCTGACTTCTCAGCCGCCAGTGTCAGAGCATCCTTATCAGCCGGAACTTCCAGCGGAAACTCGCTCTGCTCACCGTTCTCGTCCGTCATTTCCTCGCCGTCCTCGCCTTCAGACTGGCTGGAAGCCAGTTGCACACCGCGAGGAGTCGCGAGATCCTGCATGAAGTCCTGCAACTGGCGACGCTCCATCGAGCTCAGTTCGCCGGCATTCTTCCATGCCTGCTGAAATGCCGTACGAGCCGAATCGCGGTCACCACTTCGCATCATGGCAATCCCGCGGCGGTAAGCCTGCTGTGCCGATTCGCCTTCCGGCGTAATGACCGGAAACTCAGCCTCGTCAAACGCGGCGGTTTCCACAGACTTGCGACCACTGCGACCAGCAACTGCGGAATTCGACTTGCTGCCACGCTGTGCCATCATCCGGGAGTCTTCCATGACCAGTTCCGGACGGTCATCTGTCACATTGTAAGCGACATCCAGAGCGGCTGCTTCTTCCGCAAGGGCTTCCGCTGCTGCGGCATCACCTCGGGACATTGCATCGCGAGCGTCTGTCAACAAACGACGAGCCTTGTCGGCGTCAGACTTCACACCGTCGCTGGCTTTGGCAAACGTCTGCTTTGCGGACTTGTCAGCAGCCTGCAGGCGGTTGATGTCGCGTTTCACCAGGTTCGGGTTGTCTTCGAACATGGCATAAGCCTCGTTCATGGCTTCGGCGTCGCTGGCAAGTTTCTGTGCTTCAGCCAGCTTGCCCGCATCCATGGCCGAACGAGCCTTCTTCAGCAGACTACCAGCTTCCGACGTCGTCTTTTCAGCAGCACTGGCCACTGCCTTCTCGCCTGACTTTTTCACGTCGGCGACAAAGGTTTCCGTCTTCTGCATTGCGTCCAGATCCGCCAGCACGTGCTCGGGACGATCATCCCATGGCGAATACTGAGCCTTCAGCTGACGAGCCTGCAGTGCTCGCGAACGAGCCAAACCAGCGTCGCCCTTCTTCATCGCCATTCTCGCTTCCGCGATCAGGCGCTGAGCTTCACGCCGCTTCAGCATGTCTTTGCTGGAGAGTGGTTCCTCACTCGCCGAAGCCGCTTCTGCCGCAGGCTCTTCAGAGAACGCGAAGTCCGCGTCCTTTGCCTGGGCAGCCGCTTTCGGCTTTCCGGCAGGCTGGCCAGCTGACCAGTCCTCTTCGAAGGACAGCCCCGCTGGCTTCGCCGGAGAACTCTGATTCAGTTTCGCCAGAAACTGCTCTGGTGATTCCTCTGTCTCACTCCAGGTGCTGGAGAGAGACGCCGCTGATTCAGCAAGTCGACGGGCTTCTTTGGTGTTGCCCTTCTTCGCCTGCTCTCGAGCGTCCTGGAGGAAACGTCTTGCCACGGCATTGTAACTGTCCCCTTTCGGGGATTCAGTCTGTGCCGACAACGTTCGTGACGGATCGCCGCCGCTGAACAAATACAGCGACACGGCCATCACCGAAGCGCATGTGATGAGTCCGATGGCCTTGTGCAATTTAGGATCCTCCTTCAGGAATGCCCGGCAGGACTTCTCCACTCCCGCCAGCGATCATCCATGATCTCCGAACCGGTCGATTCCGGTCCGGATCCATGACTCAAATATGTTGACTCGATCCGGGCTGCAAAATCCGTTTTCGCAACCACGTGTAATGACCGATCCGAGCCGTCTTGTTTCCCCCAGCCACGCAGAGACTCTGCGCGATTTCGGGACGATTAGTGTTGGTTGATACCTGCGAAAATCAGGAGCGGTCAATATGTCGGATGGCCGATGCCGCTTCAATTTTTCCGCGATTTCCCGACCACCATCTGATTCCGGCACACGCTGCCGAAGACACGCAAATCACCGCACCAACAGCCGAATGCAGGGTTCCGACACTCGCAGAAAACGCATGTTTTCGCCAATCCGCGTCGCTCATGCCTGCCACGACACGGCACAAATCAGGGCCGTCCGCCCGTTGCACTCCGGTGGAAAGGCCATCACCGGAAAAATTTCGCAGAAATGCTCTTGCTGCTGGACATCAAACCGCGTGCCACCCCGGCGATGTCCGTCACAACGGGACACTCCGAGTGGAAAAACACTGAATTTTCCACACCGCGGGGAAACCATAGACACGACAATTCCGCTGAGCCCGATCGCATCCGGTAATCCCGATGACCCGTGAATTTCCAAATCCAACAGTCACTTAGCAAACGTATTGGTTCAAAAAACGCCCATAGCCAGCTCCGTTCACAGCGTTCCGCGCAAACAAAAAGGGAACTGGAAAAATCCAGTTCCCTTTTACTGATTTCGATCCACACACAGAGTGTGCTTCGTAGCGAACGTCGACCAATCAGGTCGTTTCGAACTCAACAAACGGACTCATCCGTCGGGCCTTGGCGAGAATCTCTGCCTTTTCGCCTTCGTTTCGTGATGCAGCAAATCGCTCACGCAGTCTTGTCAGACCGACCTTACGCTTACGGCGGCGAGCAATCTCTCGTTGTCTTTCTGTACGTCCCATCGAAGCCAAAAACCTTTGTTAACGGAAGGAATGCCTGTGTCGATATCGCGTAGGATACCGTACCGCAACCTGATGTCAATCCGAGAGGAAAAAAGTCAGAGTTTTGTGAGGAAATGCTCGGCTCTCTATCGCCTGTAAGCGACACTCCGCGCGGGCGAGATTCATGAAAACTCACTGTTTTCAACAGAATTCCCTGCGTTTTTTCGCAAATGTACCAATCCGGAAAACTGCCGCAATTCGTGAGAATCCACAGGGATTTCCGGTGAGTCAGCGCTGGCAATCTACGCAGCTTTTATCGAACAACGCAATTTTCCTAACGGGTCACGTTGCCGCCAACCAGCCCCTGACGCCGCAGAGCAGCCAGATTCTGAGTCATTCCCTGAGCAATCGCGGAGGCATCAGAACCGAGCGCCACAAACCGAAATCCCAACGCTTTGTGCTGCTCCACCAGCTCAGGTCGTGAAAGAATTCCAGCTGTCTTGCCATGCTTCGCACAGGCCTTGACCACTGTCTGCAGATGCTGCAGAAACAACGGCTGAGTAAAGTCGCCCGCGTGCCCCATGTTCACCGATAGGTCCATCGGACCCACGAACAACACATCCACCCCCGGAACACTGGCGATCTCATCCGCCTGAGCTACGGCATCGGGCGTTTCGATCTGCACAATCACCAGTGATCGCTCATTCGCCTCGGCCAGATAACGCTGCCAGTTGCGTCCGTAGTCGGTAGCCCGAATCACCTGAGCCACTCCACGAACTCCATCTGGCGGATATTTCGTCAGTCGCACTGCCTGCGCGGCTTCCACGGCATTTGCCACATACGGAAACATGATGCCCGCGGCACCACTGTCCATCACAAACTTCACGTCGTCCGCATCCAGCGAACGCACACGCACGATCGGTGCCGCGGAGGTCCCCTGCACCGCCAGAAGTTGCGGTCGCAGATCGGCCCACGATCCCGAGCCATGTTCGATGTCCAGCAACACCCAGTCAAAGCCCAGGCCCGCCGCAATTTCCACTGCAGCCGAGGAACCAAGATTCAGAAATGTACCAGCCATTAACTCGCTGGACAGACGCTGTCGATCAATCCACTGCATTGAAATATTCCCCACTCGTGGAACCTCAGAAGCCGCAGCAAAAGGCCACGCGAACCATCACGTGCCCTGCACGTTCGTCTCGAGTTGCTGGTCATCACCCAACGCTGAACACCGCAGGCAAAACACGGCATAACACTGGACCAGCACGCGACGAAAAATTTCCGGATTTTCAGTCCCCTGATTGCTACGGTATATCAAATCCCCCCGGACGCTTCTATCATGGGGTTCACAGTCTTTTGTCTCTCGCTTGCGGCACACAGAGTCCACGCCGACTCCCACACGGCTTCTGAAAAGTCACCCCCATGCATGACTTCCTCACACGTCGACATCTGCTGCAGATCGCCGGAACAGGTCTGACGACCGTCTCCGCCACCACAAGCTCCGCGCCGCAGGCGTCCACATGGACTCCGCCCACCGCCACACCACGCGGGTCCGCCAAAGCCTGCATCTTCATCTGGCTCGGCGGTGGCGCTGCACAAATTGATACCTGGGATCCCAAAGTTCAGGGTGACCCGTCGCAGGGCATTAAAAAGCCGGGGTCCGCCTACGGCTCCATCACCACCGCGATTTCCGAAGTTCAGATCTGCGAACATCTCCCAGCCATCGCTCAGCGGATGGACAAGTGCTGCCTGATTCGGTCTGTCCATCACGAGGTCATCGACGAGCACGCGGCGGCTGTCAATCGCATGCACATCGGGCGCGCACCAACCGGTACCACCGTTTACCCGTCCATCGGGTCCGTGGTCTCACACGAACTGGGACAAAACGACAGTGATGTGCCCGCTTACGTTGTCATGGGGTATCCCAGCGCCACACGCGGTCCGGGATTTCTCGGCGCTCGACACAACTATCTCTACCTGATCGATACCGAAAGCGGTCCAGCCGGGCTCCGACGCCCACTGGACGTCACCCCGGAACGCCTGGCCCGTCGGCAACGCATGATGAAGAACGTGCGCCAGGATCTGCAACGCAGGTACAGTGGCTTTCGAGACGTTCAGGATTATCTGGCCGCCGGCGAAAAAGGTGATGCCCTCGCCGGTCCCGCTTTCGCTTCCGTCTTCGATCTCGCCTCCGAACCCGCAGATCTGCGAACGGCCTATGGATCCGAATTCGGTCAGCGCTGCCTGCTGGCCCGTCGACTGGTGCAGAGCGGTGTGAAGTTCGTGGAAGTCGCCTTCAACCTGAACTTCATCAACGGTACCGGCTGGGACACTCACAATGACGGCCAGAAAAATCAACATGTCCTGATTCAGGAACTGGACAAATCACTCGCCGCCCTCCTCGATGACCTCGAACGCAACGCTCTCCTCGATTCCACGCTGATCGTCGTCGCAACAGAGTTCGGTCGCCCTCCGGAATTCGACGGCGGTGGCGGTCGCGGTCACCAGAGCACCGCGTTCAGTGTTCCCCTGTTCGGAGGTGGACTGAAAACCGGAACCGTGATCGGGGCCACCGATGAATTCAGCCGCAAAATCAGCGATTCACCCGTCTCCGTGCCCGATCTGCACGCCACCATCTACGCGGCACTGGGAATCGATCCCGCCAAAGAACTGTATGACGGCGATCGACCTGTCCCACTGACCGATCACGGTGTTCCGATCGGTAAACTTTTCGCCTGACCCTTGGCCGTCGGCCCCAAATGCCATCAATCAACTGCTGCGGCCTTCATGACCGTCCCGCAGCAGCGATTCAACGTCGCACTGCGGCACACCCGCGTTCCACGCAAACGCATTGGCACGCAGCCGCGGCAGGGCGTTCGACGGCCCTGCGTTTCTCGCGGTCTGCCGCCACGGTCTGTTCGTCCAGGTTTCGCCATACGTGATCGCTGTGGCTGCGTGGAACAGCATCTACGCCGCCACAGCAGAGTCACGTCGCTTTTCAGTTCACATCAGTTCACAGACCGACATTCCGGGTACATCGCCAGGCTGACACAACCATGGCTGGCCTGCGCTGTCGTCGCCGACCAGTCCGCAAGGTAGCCGCGGCGAACGGCAGTACCGGAACGAGGCTGCAACTGGGCCCGACGAGCCGCCATCTCCTCAGCGGAAATGTCCACGTGAATGGTGCCGTTCAGCAGGTCAAACGAAATCACATCGCCGTCACGAACACAGGCAATCGGCCCCCCGACAATAGCCTCCGGCGCACAGTGAACGCCGATCGCCCCGTGGGAGACACCGGACACGCGCGCGTCCGAAATGAACGCAATCTTTCCATCCAGCTCAGGCACAGCGAGGGCTGCCGTGGCGATCAACACCTCCGGCATGCCACTGGCAACCGGTCCCATATATCGCAGCACAATCACACTGCCCGGGACAATCCTTCGCTGTTCGACAGCCTTCACAATTTCGCGTGGCTCATCAAAGCAGACGGCGTTCCCCTGAAACACAGGGTTCTTCATGCTGGAAACTTTGAACACAATGCCCTCAGGCGCCAGATTTCCGAAACACACCTGCATATCCGCAAAGGGCTTGTAGCACTGTTCCTTTGAAACGATCAGGTCCTGACCGGCAGGAGGTTTCGGGACGTCCGCCAGGTTTTCGGCCATCGTCTTTCCAGTGACCGTCAGGCAGGAACCATCCAGCAATCCACAGTCCAGCAGGTGGCGAAGCAGAATCGGCGTCCCACCGATTTTGTGCAGGTCCACCATCGTGCGCGGACCGCGTGGTGCAAAACTGCAGAGCACCGGGGTTTCACGGAAAATCTTCTGCAGATCCTTCAGACTGAAATCAACGCCCGCTTCCCGAGCCAGTGCCAGAATGTGCAGCACACCATTTGTCGATCCACCCGCAGCCGCGATCGTAACAGCCGCATTCTGAAAGGCCGCACGAGTCAGAATGTCTCTGGGCCGGATGTTCCGCTGCAGCAGGTTAACCATCGCCGTTCCCACGCGCCGACACTCCGCCTTCTTCTCCGGATCCACGGCCGGAATCGAGCTGCTGGCCGGAAGCATCAGGCCGATCGCTTCCATCGCCAGCCCCCATGTGTTGAAGGACGCTGCAATGC
Organism: Planctomycetaceae bacterium; assembly: GCA_023258825.1. Classification (GTDB taxonomy): domain Bacteria; phylum Planctomycetota; class Planctomycetia; order Planctomycetales; family Planctomycetaceae; genus SXXK01. Next base: position 8,042 of record JALQWE010000102.1, read on the forward strand.
CGCAGCCACCTGGTCCCGGGCACGCACGACGGATGATCTCTTCAGATTCCTCCTGAGTCATCGCACCGACGGATGCGGCCGCCTGGGAGTCATAGACGTCCAGAATTGTGATGTCTTTGCCCTTGTAGCAGCCAGGCAGAATGCTGCCGCCGCTGACGATCAAGCCCGGGTAGTTGGTGCGTGCCAGAGCCATGGCAAACCCGGGACCATTCTTGTCGCAGTTGTGCAGACCGATCAGCCCATCGTAACAGTGCGCCGTCACCACACATTCTGCACTGTTGGCGATCAGATTTCGCGAGGGAAGGCTGGCATTGCCGCCTTCATGCCCCTGAGAAATATTGTCACTGACACCCGGCGTTCCAAAAGGAAATCCCAACAACCCTGCCTCACGACATCCGGCTGCAATTTCCTGTGCCAACTGATAGGCATGCACGTTGCAGGTATTGCCGTCCAGCAGCGGAACACCAATGCCGATCTGAGCCTTCTGAAAATCATCAGAGTTCATGCCGAGCGCATAGTAAAAGGCGGTAATGCCTTTCTGCCATCCATGTGTGAGTTGGTTACTGTTCCAGTTGAGCATAGGTTTCGGCCGTCGAATGATGAAGTTTTCTGAAGCGGGTGAGTCGCACTTAGCCCGTTACTCAGCGGACCAGACGCGTAGACTGTGCAGGGTATGCCAGGCCCCGGGGAAGGTCGAGCATCCAGGCGACTCGTCAGCGAATTTCTCAGCACGCCCCAAGCGCCACCTGCCGTGCCAATGCCGAATGCACCTGCCGCAATCGTCCGTCTGAATATCCCTCCAACCTGAATTCCGTGGCCCACGAGACCAGACAAATTTCCCGGCAGGCTGTTTTCAGCGTCGGTGTCCTGGTATGTTGTTCGGGTGTTGAAATCAACGGCATGTCCATTTCAGGTATGTACCAGGGTCTTCGAACGCAGAACGCTCGGTGAATCCCAGTCAGCAACATGCGTCGTTTTCTGCACTCAGCACAGTTCAGGTACACAGCCCCGACAGCCCTTCGCATTCAGCGCATGGGCGGTCATTGACACGGCGGGAGATGATTGATGAGTCGTGAAACCGGAGCAACGGCAACTGCAGCAACGACCGCCTCCGGGCAGCACGACAATGACGCCGGCATCCCGCCCTGGACCGTTGCCGAATTGCCAGTTCCAAAACCCCTGGGCCTGCGGAATCTGGCTGGACTGATCGGCCCCGGCATTGTCATGTGCGGCATCCAGATCGGTGGCGGCGAATGGCTGATGGGGCCCGTGGTGACGGCAAAATACGGCGGCAATCTGATGTGGGTCGCCACCATCGCCATCATCACTCAGGCGTTCTACAACGTGGAATGCGGCCGCTATGCTCTGTACTGCGGTGAACCAGTCTTCACGGGTTTCATGCGAACCGCCCCCGGGCCTCGGTTCTGGATGGGCGTCACCGCCTTGCTCAGCCTGACATTTCTGATCCCGGGACTCTCAACCAACGCGGCCGTGTTGCTCGCAACACTCTGGCTGGATCGGCCCCCAGGACCGGAAGACTCCGTGTTGGTCAATGCCATTGCC
>JALQWE010001031.1 GCA_023258825.1 Planctomycetaceae bacterium
ATGACTGGGTGCTGGTGCATGATGCGGCGCGGCCCTGCCTGTCGGCCGGCATGCTCGACACGCTGTTCGACGCCTTGTCCGGCGATCCGGTGGGCGGCCTGCTGGCGATGAAGGTTGCCGACACGCTCAAGCGTGCCGATGCAGCCGACCGGGTCGAGGCCACGGTGTCGCGCGATGCGATGTGGCAGGCGCAGACGCCGCAGATGTTTCGTCTGGCCACGCTGCACGACGCGCTGGCACTCGGCACCGATGTGACCGACGAGGCCTCCGCCATCGAGGCGGCCGGTCTGAAGCCGCTGCTGGTGCCGGCCGGGGCAGCCAATCTGAAAGTGACCTGGCCGGAAGATATGAAACTGGCCGAACTGATCCTGCGAACCCGGGAGCAAGAACGATGACCGAACAGTCTGCCGCCCAGCCGCCTTTCCGCATCGGTCAGGGCTTCGACGTGCATCGGCTGGTCGAAGGCCGCAGATGCATCATCGGCGGGGTCGACATCCCGTACGAGAAGGGCCTGCTGGGTCACTCCGACGCCGATGTGCTGCTGCACGCCATCACCGACGCGCTGCTCGGCGCGGCCGGCATGGGCGACATCGGCCGCCTGTTTCCCGACACCGATGCCGCCTACGCCGGGGCCGACAGTCGCGTGCTGCTGCGCGAGGCGGTGCGCCGCGTTCACGACGCCGGCTGGCAGATCGGCAACATCGACGCCACGGTGATCTGCGAGCGGCCGAAGATCACGCCGCACGCCCAGCAAATGGTGGCCAACATTGCTGCCGATTGCCGGGTGGCGTCGCCGGCGGTCAACGTCAAGGGCAAGACCACCGAAAAGCTGGGCTATACCGGGCGCGGCGAAGGCATTGCCGCGCAGGCGGTGGTGATGCTGGTCCGCACGGCGCCTGGCGGCGTCAGCTG
>JALQWE010001032.1 GCA_023258825.1 Planctomycetaceae bacterium
GCAGGGAAGGATGTGGACACCCGCTCCAGTTCCGCCACGATCTTCCCGCTGGCACCGCCGCTGGCGATCTCCATCCGCACCCGCCCGAGCGCATCGCGCCGCTGGGCGCGCTGCTCGCGCAGGCGCTCCAGTCGCGTGATGCGCCCCTGGGCGCGGGTGCGCCGGGCCTCCACGCCCTTGCGGATCCAGACCTCTTCCTGGGCCAGCAGCTTGTCGGCGCGGGCATTGATGACCGCCTCCTGCGCCAGTTGCTCTTCCTTGAGTGCCTGGTACTGGCCGAAGTTGCCTGGGTAGGAAAGCAGACGCCCCCGGTCGAGTTCGACGATCCGGGTGACCACCCGATCCAGGAAGGCACGGTCGTGGCTGATCGTGACCACGCTGCCGCGGTAATCGAGCAGCAGGTCTTCCAGCCAGGTGATGCTGTCCATGTCCAGATGGTTGGTCGGCTCGTCCAGCAGCAGCACGTCGGGCCGGCTGACCAGGGCCTGCGCGAGCGCGACACGCTTGCGGTTGCCGCCTGAGAGCCGGCCGACGAGGCTGGCGCCATCCAGATGGAGCCGGTGCAGGGTTTCCTCGACCTGTTGCTCCCAGTTCCACGCGTTCAGTGCCTCGATCTGGCTTTGCAATGCATCCAGGTCCAGCCCGTCGGCTCCGCTGAGGTACAGCTCACGTGCCTCCCGGGCTTCTCCGACACCCAGACTCACCGCCTCGAACACAGTGTTGTCCGGATTCAGATCAGGTTCCTGAGGCACATAAGCCACTCGCAGGCCGGTCTGTGTCTGCAAGCTGCCGTCATCCACTTTCTCCAGGCTGGCCAGCACCTTGAGCAAGGTGGACTTGCCGGTGCCGTTTCGGCCGATGAGCCCGATGCGTTCCTGGTTTTCCAGGGAAAATTCGGCGTGGTCGAGCAA
>JALQWE010001033.1 GCA_023258825.1 Planctomycetaceae bacterium
TTGTGCTGACCGCCTGCACCCACGCTCGGTACACGCGCCCGCTCACAAACGGTTGCTCTGCCTGGAATGAGTTGTTGGTGAGATCCGTGCGATAAATCAGCTTCGCGCCTTCCACATTACCGTTGACCTGCAGAATGTATCGTTCCGTGCCTGTGACCGCCTGCCATGTGATCAGCGGCCTGGTGGAGGCGACCGGAGATGTTGGCCCCGTCAGCGTAGCTTGTCCGCCGACATAGAATTCCTGACGCAGTGACCAGGCACTGCGAAATCCAGCGATTGACGAATCAGCGATCGCCCACCACGCGTAGCGCCCCGCCGGCAGTGCGGCAGGCGGTGTCCAGTCGCTGGTGGGTAGCCCTGAAACGTTTGCCGCAGTACTGCCGTCCACCAGTGATCTGAGATAAACACCGTAGCTGGTCGCTCCGCGGATGTCACCAAAATCGAACAGGGGTGTGCGATTGAAGGTGGACAGTACAGGAGCAATCACCTGCGGGGCCGGCGCAATGTAGAAGTCCCTGCGAAGACTCCAGTTTCCCGTGAAGCGTCCCGCACCAACTGCCTGGACCCACAAATAGTAGCGTGCCATGGGCAGGTCTTCCGACGGAGTCCATTCGGGGGCAGTCACACTGGTTCGCACCAGCTGCGAAACACCCGTAGTCTGCGCGGTCATCCAGACGTTGTAGGATTCTGCCCCGGGAATAGCAGGCCACGTGAACTTCGGACGGGCGGTCTCCTGGCGATTACTCATCGGGGCCAGGGACGGCGCTGTCACGATATTAAAGCGATACAACCGCGACCATGGCAAAGGAGATTTCAAACTTTTCATGCCACGAACATACAGATCCATTTTGCCAATGCCCAGATCAACGGGGACATCGAAGGATGTGCTGACAGAGGTCGCC
>JALQWE010001034.1 GCA_023258825.1 Planctomycetaceae bacterium
ACACGCTTCCCACGGTCCCGGCGTTGCATCCTTCGCAAGCGCCTCGATCTTTTCAATCAGTTCACTGGTCATGGCTGTCTCCTTCGAGTGCGGCTTCTAGTTCTGCAATGCGCATTGCGTCCTTGCGGGTTTGATCCAAGACAGATTGCAAAAGATTGTCGTGCCTCGTTCTCCATTCTTCGACCTTGGCGTTTAACTTTTCAATGCGAGTAGCAGCCAGCAATAATTCAGGGTGCTTTGCCCAGCACTTACGTAGGATGAATACTAGCTCTTTGTCTTTATGTGTCATCACCAATCCCCATAACCTTGCGGGCAATCTCAGATGCCCATTGCCCACCGCCCACACGTGGGATTGCGATCATCAACAGTGCGGCCTCTAATCGCTCGATGCGGTCGGCTGCTTCGGCGCACCATTCGCCAGTTTCAGACCAGCTAATGTCAACAGAGCGCAGCCGCTCCACCAGCGCCTTTGCTTCGTCAGTCATGGCTGCTTTTCCCTTATCTCAAGGCCACGGGCGTCTAACGCGGCGCGGATGGCGTTGGCCATATCCTTGTTCGTAGCGTATTCGCCGGTCCCTTTTGTGCGCTTGTAATCAGCAATCACCTCAACCAGCGGGTCGGGCTTGGCGATGATGAAGCGGCGCAATCGGTCAGCAGCCTTGCGGCCAGCTTCATCGCTGTTGCCCACCCAAGTTTCGATAAGGGGTATGGCGTACCCCACCGCATCGCTCACTTCCTGCCGGAAGGCTTCGTGCTGTTCGATGGCGCGGCAGAGGGCTTCTTGGGCCATATCCTCGCGTTGCATTTCTACGTTAAGCCTAAACCCACGTTCGTCACGCACCTCATTCAGCAGCGCCAGTGCTTTCTTTTCGGTTTCAGTCATAGCTAGTCTCCACAAG
>JALQWE010001035.1 GCA_023258825.1 Planctomycetaceae bacterium
CGTCGAGTTCCGCACCGCCTTGCGTGATTCGCTTGAAACCATGGGCCGCACCAACTTTGCCCACGGCATCATGAACTGGACCAAGGATGACCACTGGGGTTACACCATGGACACGGCTGTGATGCTCAAGGTCGTGGACGGCAAGTTCAAGGTCGAATAAGACCTCTGACTTGCTTGCACAGGTGTGCACGCCTTCAAGGCGTCCCCCTGTGCACCTTGTGTTTTTTGTATCGGAAATCTCATGGACTTCTCCATCGCCAGCATTCTTTTGCTAGACGGTGTCACCAATGGTGCTGTGTATGCCCTTCTAGGGCTGGCCACCGTGTTGGTGTTCACGGTCACGCGTGTGATCTTTATTCCTCAAGGCGAATTTGTGGCTTATGGTGCGCTCACCTTGGCCATGCTCCAAACAGGCAAAACACCCGGCACCGTCTGGCTGTTGCTGATCCTTGCGGGCGTCGCCTCTTTGATGGAATTGATTGAACGGTGGCGTCATCACGGCAACGTCACACGCGCCTTGCTGACTGCTTTGAAGACCTTGGTGTTTCCGGTTTTAGTGTCTCTCATCGCCATGTGGGCTGCACCGCAAAAGTTTCCGCTCTGGAGTCAAGCCGTTTTAAGTGTGGCCATCGTGACTGCATTTGGTCCGCTGGTTTACCGCGTGGCATACCAGTCGCTTGAGTCGGCCACACCGTTGGTCTTGTTGATCGTCTCGGTTGGCGTGCACTTTGCAATGACGGGCCTGGGCTTGTTGTTTTTCGGTGCGGAAGGTTTCCGCAACCCGACGTTCTGGGATGAACGCTTTACGCTCGGACCTGTTGCATTGACAGGTCAGACTGTGATTATTTTCGTTACTTCATTGGCACTGATTGTCATGATGTGGCTTTATTTCGAACG
>JALQWE010001036.1 GCA_023258825.1 Planctomycetaceae bacterium
GTCCAGGCGCCGGCCGGGAGTACGCCCGTCTGGAGAATTCCGCTGCGATTGCCGCCTGCACCACCATGATCAGCAGATGCGAGTTCCTGGGCGGCTGTTCCACCAAACGGGTCGGTGATGCCGCTGATGCTGGGCAGCGTCAGCTCGGCCTCGATCGCCTCGCCCTCGGGCATCTTGAGCTTGTCCATGATCGCGCGCACCCGGTCTCCGGCGAAGATGCGCATCAGCGAGTCGTCCAGGCTCAGGTAGAAGCGGCTCGAACCCGGATCGCCCTGGCGACCGGCACGGCCGCGCAGCTGGTTGTCGATGCGGCGGCTCTCGTGGCGCTCGGTCGCGATGATGCGCAGGCCGCCGAGCTGCTTGACCTGCTCGTGGTCGGCCTTCCACTGGGCGCGGGCGGACTCGATCGCCTGGGCGCGGGCGGTCTCGTCCAGGCTGGCATCGTTCTCGATCGCGGCCAGCAGCTGCTCGAGGTTGCCGCCGAGCACGATGTCGGTGCCGCGGCCCGCCATGTTGGTCGCGATCGTGATCGCGCCGGGACGGCCGGCCTGCAGGATGATGTCGGCCTCGCGCGCATGCTGCTTGGCGTTGAGCACCTCGTGCCTGAGGCCTTCCTTCTGCAGCAGCTCCGAGATGATCTCGGAGTTCTCGATCGACGAGGTGCCGACCAGCACCGGCTGGCCGCGCTCGTGGCATTCGCGGATGTCGGCGATCGCGGCGCGGTATTTCTCGGGCGTGGTCTTGTAGACGCGGTCGAGCTCGTCCTTGCGCTGGCTCGGGCGGTTCGGCGGGATCACCACCGTCTCGAGACCGTAGATCTCCTGGAACTCGTAGGCCTCGGTGTCGGCGGTGCCGGTCATGCCCGACAGCTTGCCGTAGAGGCGGAAGTAGTTC
>JALQWE010001037.1 GCA_023258825.1 Planctomycetaceae bacterium
ACATAGTCTTCAGGGATGTTGGGGATCTCGTAGTTGACGACGTGCGGCAACTCCTCGATGTCGATGCCGCGGGCGGCAATGTCGGTGGCCACCAGGGCGCGGATGTCGCCACTCTTGAAACCGGCCAGCGCCTGCGTGCGGGCGCTCTGGCTCTTGTTGCCGTGCAGCGCCATGGCCTTGACGCCGTTTTTGGTCAGGTAGTCGGCCACGTTGTTGGCGCCGAACTTGGTGCGGGTGAACACCAGCACCTGGCTCCAGTTGTGCTGCTGGATGATGTGCAGCAGCACTTCTTTCTTCTTGCCACGGCCCACCGGGTGGATGACCTGGGTGATGCGCTGCACCGTGGTGTTGCGCGGTGTGACTTGGATGCTTTGCGGGTTCTTGAGCAGGCCATTGGCCAGATCGCGGATTTCGTCGCTGAAGGTGGCCGAGAACAGCAGGCTTTGCTTGTCTTGCGGCAGCAGGGCCAGCACTTTTTTCACGTCGTGGATGAAGCCCATGTCCAGCATGCGGTCGGCTTCGTCCAGGATCAGGATTTCAACAGTGGACAGGTCCAGATGGCCTTGGCCTTGCAGGTCCAGCAAGCGGCCGGGGGTGGCCACCAGAATGTCCACGCCTTTTTTGACGCGGTTGATCTGCGGGTTCATGCCCACACCGCCAAAAATCACGGCAGAGTCCAGTGGCAGGTGCTTGCCGTAGTCGCGCACCGATTCTTCGACCTGGGCGGCCAGTTCGCGGGTGGGCGTGAGCACCAGGGCGCGGATGGCTTTGCCGCCAAAGCGGTTTTGGCCAGGCTGGGTTTGGCTGAGCTTGTGCAGCACGGGCAGAGTGAAGGCGGCGGTTTTGCCGGTGCCGGTTTGCGCACCAGCCAACAAGTCC
>JALQWE010001038.1 GCA_023258825.1 Planctomycetaceae bacterium
CTAATTTCTTGCCACATCGTAGTCCTACAACCCCTATACTGCCTCAACAGCATAGGTTTGGGCTGTTCCCCGTTCGCTCGCCACTACTTGGGGAATCACTTTTGTTTTCTTCTCCTATGGGTACTTAGATGTTTCAGTTCCCCACGTTTGCCTTCCTTACGGAATGACAGGCCTTCAACCTGCCGGGTTGCCCCATTCGGAAATCACGGGATCAATTGTTATTTGCACATCCCCCGCGCTTATCGCAGCTTATCACGTCCTTCTTCGCCTCCGAGAGCCAAGGCATCCACCGTCTGCCCTTGCTTACTTTCTATTTCCGTGCACATATATTGCCTTGCGGCATGTGTCGGATTGATATATCTTTAAAGCTTGCTCTTTTTTGTTACTTTATTGCTTTGTTGTCCATCATGTCAAAGATCTTCTTTTCAACGACTTTTTGTCGTTGAAAGGATTAAAAATCATAGATTTTTTATCCTACTTTTGTGGAGGATAACGGATTCGAACCGTTGACCCCCTGCGTGCAAGGCAGGTGCTCTAGCCAGCTGAGCTAATCCCCCAAATCGAGTTTCTGTAGTCCCGAGCAGATTTGAACTGCTGACCCCTACATTATCAGTGTAGTGCTCTAACCAACTGAGCTACAGGACTGAAATAAAATGGTAATGCAGTGCAAACAGGAACCTGTATGAAGCGTTCTCTATAAAGGAGGTATTCCAGCCGCACCTTCCGGTACGGCTACCTTGTTACGACTTAGCCCTAGTCACCGGTTTTACCCTAGACAGCTTCCCTATGGATCACCATCTTCAGGCACCCCCGGCTCCCATGGCTTGACGGGCGGTGTGTACAAGGTCCGGGAACGTATTCACCGCGCCATGCTGATGC
>JALQWE010001039.1 GCA_023258825.1 Planctomycetaceae bacterium
GGGCAAGCTGGCGAGCGGCGAGTGGGCGGGCTCGATGTGCCTGACCGAGGCGCATTGCGGCACTGACCTTGGCCTCCTCAGGACTCAAGCCGTGCCGAAGGGCGACGGCAGTTATGCGCTCACCGGCACCAAGATCTTCATCTCGGCGGGCGAGCACGACCTCACCGAGAACATCATCTATCTCGTGCTGGCCAGGCTTCCCGATGCGCCGAAGGGCTCGAAGGGCATCAGCCTGTTCCTGGTCGATGCCAAGGCGGCCGGTGTCACGATGAAGACCGAGCGCAGCGTCGACAACCAGCGCTCGGCCGACATCCGCTTCGATCAGGTCAAGCTGGGAGCCGATGCCCTGATTGGCAATGCCGGCGAGGGCTTCGAAGTGCTCGACGAGGCGCTTGATTTTGCCTCGGTCCTGCTGTGCGGCGAGGCGGTCGGCGCCATGAATTCGGCCAACGTCGCCACCCTCGAGTACATCAAGACGCGCAAGCAGTTCGGTGTCGCGATCGGCAGCTTCCAGGCGCTGCAGCACCGCATGGTCGACATGACCATCGTCACCCGCCAGGCCGACTCGATTGCCTTGCTGGCTGCCCATGCGGTGGACCAGGCGGCCCGCGGCCTGATGTCCGTCACGGAGCGTCGCCACGTGGTGGCAGCGGCACGCGTGAAAATGGCCGACGCCTGCCGTCAGGTGGGCCAGGAAGCCATCCAGTTGCACGGTGGCATGGGCATGACCCAGGAAATGAAGGTCAGCCATACCTTCAAGCGACTGACCATGCTGTCCCAGACCATCGGCGATGCCGATCATTATCTGGAGCGTTTCGCGGCGACCGAGTAAGTTGCCGGCTCGGGCCTTTCAAAGCCCCAGCCATCCAGGGCCGCC
>JALQWE010001040.1 GCA_023258825.1 Planctomycetaceae bacterium
CTTTTTCCATACGAAGCGATAGCATAAAGTCCGATGGATCACTTTCCGTTCAACCCGCGATTCCCTTTACGGAACCCAACACTTATGCCTTACGTCAGTCTTCGCCGCTTCGCCCGCCTGATTCCTGCTGCTCTGCTGCTGACACTCGCCGGAGGTTCCGCGATTGCCGGCTCCGTGCGTCTGTATGTTGGCACCTACACCGAAGGTGGCAGTCTCAGCAAAGGCATCTACACCGTCATGTTTGACGATGAGCAGGGCACGTTCTCTGAACCTGTCCTTGCCGCCGAACTGACCAATCCCTCGTTCCTGGCCATGCATCCCTCCGGACGGTTTGTCTACGCGGTGAACGAAGTCAGCGAAGGGGCAGGGCGGGGCAACGGAGCTGTCACAGCCCTGAAGGTTGAAGCCGACGGAACACTCTCCAAAATCAACCAGCAACCTTCCGAAGGCGGGGCCCCCTGCCATTGCAACGTGGATGCCACCGGAACAAATCTGCTGATTGCCAACTACGTGGGCGGCAATGTGGTGGTCTATCCCATTTCCGAAAGCGGAGCCCTGGAACCCGCGTCCAGCAATCAGCAGCATGAAGGCTCCAGCGTCGATCAGTCCCGCCAGGAAGCCCCTCACGCGCACTCCATCAATCTCAGCAGCGATAACAAGTTCGCCTACGCTGCGGACCTTGGCACAGATCGCATCATGATTTATCGCTTCAATGCCGAAGCCCACACTCTGACGCCGGCAAATCCACCGGCCGCACTGGTCACCCCCGGCGGCGGTCCAAGACATTTCGCGATTCACCCCAGCGGCAAATTCGCCTGGACCAATAACGAAATGACGATGGTCGTGACGGGGTTCCGTCGTAATCCTTCCAACG
>JALQWE010000103.1 GCA_023258825.1 Planctomycetaceae bacterium
CTGGAACGGTTGGACTGCACAGTGGAATCCTGGCTGGATCTCGTGCGCAACTTCCGCCGGCGATTCCGCACGGAAGCGGGACGTCCGGAGGCCCTGGAGGGCGTCGGAGCACTTCGGCGAAGCTGTCGAGTGAGTGCTGGTTTGTAGACGGCGGCCTGGTCGTTGCGGGTAGTCGGTTCACAGGTTGTCCAGTCCGTGTTCATGTGGGCGAATGCCCAAAGCGTGCTGTCGCCCAAAAACGGGCTTGCGCGTTTTTGAGCGTTTTCGGGCATTTGCAACCTGCGTTTTTGCCCTGTGCGTGCCTCGTTCAGGAGATGGCACGGCATTGGTCGAGTCTTTGGCGACTGCGACGAGAGAGGGGGTGGTATGCCGTCGCAGTTTGAGGTGGAAAATGAATCGCTGCAGTCAAGGTGCCTGGCACCAAAATTTGGGAAGGTGATTAAAAAGGTGCATGGCACCTGAGTGGGTTTGGGAATTTGGTTTCTTTGTGTGGTTGTTGACGGTAGTGTGTGGGAGATTGGGTGGAGAATTTTTCAGTTGTTTTCTGAGATGCATGTGTGGGTATGAAACCAGGTTCAGCGAGGTCGCGTTCGGGGAACGGTGTGTCACGGCATGCTGTCGAGGGTGGGGGAGGGGATGAAGTGACTGAGTTGCTGCGGGCTCAACTGCAGCAGTGGTGGGGATATCCGGGATTCAGGCCGTTGCAGAAGGAGGCGATGTCGCTGGTGATGCAGAACCGGGATTCGCTGATTGTGCTTCCGACGGGAGGAGGCAAGTCACTGTGTTATCAGGTTCCTGCGTTAGCTCGCGACGGTATGGCTGTGATTGTGTCGCCGTTGATTTCGCTGATGAAGGATCAGGTTGATACTCTTCAAAGCCTGGGAATCGCCGCGGGCTGCGTCAACAGCATGCAGACGCCAGAGGAGAAATCTGAGATTGCCCGCAGGATCCGGCGTGGGGAATTGAAGCTGCTGTATATTTCACCCGAGCGACTGGTTCAGCCGCGCACGCTGGATTTCCTGCGGTCGACAAAGATCTCATTTGTTGCCGTGGATGAGGCTCATTGCATCAGTCAGTGGGGCCATGATTTTCGTCCCGAGTATCGGCAGTTGAAGACTCTGAAGCAGGAGTTTCCCGGGGTCGCGGTGCATGGGTACACGGCGACAGCAACAGAACAGGTGCGTCGCGATATTGTTGAGCAACTGGGGCTGGCGACGGCTGATGTGCTGGTGGGTTCGTTTGATCGCCCAAACCTGATTTATCGCGTGGAGCGGCGAGTGGATGCGATCGGTCAGATTCGGCGGATTCTCTCAAGACACAAGGGAGAATCCGGGATTATTTACTGCATCAGTCGGAGGAACGTGGAGGCTACCAGTCAGGCGTTGAATCGGTTGGGTGTGAAGACGCTCCCGTATCATGCCGGGCTCTCGGACGAAGACCGACGCCGTGGGCAGGATGCGTTTATTGATGAGACGGCAGAGATTATTGTGGCGACGGTGGCATTTGGCATGGGGATTGACAAAAGCAATGTGCGTTTTGTGATTCACGCGGAGATGCCGAAATCTCTGGAAAACTATCAGCAGGAAAGTGGGCGTGCGGGGCGAGATGGTTTGGAAGCCGAGTGCACACTGCTGTACTCGCCGGGAGACGTGGAGACCTGGAATTACCTGATGCGGGACGTCGAGGACGAGGGGGTGCGTACCACGTCCGAGGAGTCCCTGAGGTCGATGAAGCAGTACTGCAGCAGTACTCAGTGCCGGCATCGGATGCTGGTGGAGCACTTTGGTCAGACGCTCGATGGCCCGTCGTGCGGTGCCTGTGATGTGTGTCTGAAGGAAATGACAGAAGTTACAGACGCGCTGGTGGTCTCGCAGAAGATCCTGTCAGGCGTAATCCGTCAGGGAGAACGATTTGGCACGGGCTATACAGCTCAGGTCCTGAAGGGTTCAAAGGCAAAGCGTATTCTTGAGAACGGCCACGACCGTTTGAGCACGTGGGGGTTATTGAAGGACGAATCTGAGACGCAGTTGAAGCATTGGATTGACCAGTTGTTGTCACAGGGGTATCTGCGGCAGTCGGGGGAATACAATTGTCTTGAGGTGACCGCGACGGGGCGACAGGTGCTGAAGGGGCAGTTGACGCCGACGCTGTTGCGGGTCCGTCAGTCTGAGGAATCTGATCGTCGAGAGGATTCATGGGATGGCGTGGACCGAGGGCTGTTTGAAGAGTTGCGCGGATTGCGAACACGTCTGGCAGTGAGTCGGAATCTGCCACCATACATTATCTTCAGTGATGCGACGTTGCGGGCACTGGCAAAGCACAGGCCGTCCAATGCTGCGGGGCTGAAGCAGATTCCGGGAATAGGTGCGAAGAAGCTTCAGGATTTTGGTCCGGTCGTCCTGTTTGAAATCCAGCAGTGGTGTCGGAGTCGGAAGATTCCGACAGACGTTGGATTTGAAGGCCGGTCGAACTCGGAGGAAGTTATGGAGCAACCGCAGACATCGAAGTCTGCCAGCGATTCGGTCAGTTCCGAGTATTACGATCTGTTTGAGCAGGAACTTTCGATTGAGGAGATTGCTGTCCAGCAGGATACGTCGCTGGATACCGTCAGCCGGCACTTTGTGAACTGGCTGCAGTTTCAACGTCGTACGGACATTGGTCCGTGGGTATCTGCGGCTGTGCAGGCAAGGATTGAGGATTCAATCGGGCGACTGGGCCCTGAAAAACTCAAGCCGATTTTCGAGGATCTGCGAGGAGAGATTCCGTATCACGTGCTGAAGATCGTGGTGACTGTCTGGGAGCTGGAGCAGCACGAGTAGTTATGGTCAGGCATGTCGGCCATGCGCGGTTGATGTGGTGAATGACGAATCGATGGCAATATGGAAAGCCAGGGCGGTCTTTGCCCGTTTGCGGAGAGGTGTTTGTTTGCTGAGCGGGTGAAGTAAACTTCAGAGCGATCGTTTCGTCGGAGCGAAACGCGACTATTCCGAGGATTAACGCCTTTTCGCCATCTCAGCTGAGCGCGGTTCCGGAAATGCGTGGCCAATTCACATGAACTCTGAATGCGAAATCAGCCGGAAGATGGTCGATGGTACCGAGGGAGACTGTTGCTCTAACAGCGGGACGCGGGGTTTGGCATCAGACCGGGTGATCGTTGGTTTGCGAAATCCGGGTGTCTGAAATGGTCCGCTAGCGTTTCAGCGAGACGCGGTCTGTGCTTTTCCTTCTGCGGAACCCGGCTGAAGAATCTTCAGCGACTGACCGTTGGTGCCGTTCCAGAGATGGACAGCTCCGGAGGCATTACCTGCAGCGATGATGGTGCTGTCGGGTGTGGCTGCGACGCAGTGCAGCCATGAGGCGGAACCTGGAAGATTACGAATCAGGCCTCCGTTGGCGGAATTATGGATCCTGACAAGTTTATCGCCGCAGGCCGAGACAATCTGATCAGATTCTCCGATGAAGGCAAGTGCTGTCACGGGCCGATTCAGATTCTGAATGGAGCGAAGTTGATCGCCGGTTTCTGCATTCCAGACGCGGATTGAGTGATCTGCCCCTGCCGATGCAAGGAGTTGTCCATCGCGTTTCCATGAGACACCCAGGGCATAGCTGGTGTGGCCTTCGAGGCGACGAATTTGTTCACCGCTGGCGGTATCAAAGATTCGCACATATTTGTCTGCTCCTGCTGAGGCGATTTTTCGACCATCGGGGGAGAAGCGAGCGGAGTAGATCACGTCGTCATGAGCTTTGGGCAGATGCAGCAGTCGAGATCCGTCAGTGACGGAGAAGATCTGAAGTTCTCCGCGGCGCGAAGGAATACCTCCGGCGACGAGCAAAGTTCCTGAGTCTGCGGAGAATTCCACGGAGGTCACTCGGTGCGCAATCTGATCCGGATCATTGGGGGACCCGAGAGTCCGTTCCAGCATCCATTCCGGCTTTGTGTTCCAGACGGCAAATGTCTGATCATCTGAGATCGAGAACAATTCAGAATTCCCGACGAAGAGGGCTTTTCGAACCGGGGCCTGATGCCCTGCGAAGGCATCCAGCGGTGTTCCGGATTTTCCATCCCAGGTGTGGAGGCTGGAGAAGTCACCGGAAGTGGTCAGGGTCGTTCCGTCCGGGGAAAAACTGATGCTGCGAATTGGTTGCTCGGCTGACTGCACCTGATCTGTGGCATTGGCGGTTTGAGATTTGGATTCCGCGAGGGTCATTTCTGCAAGCGTCACAGCCTGCTGTCGGGCGGGGACGAGTGCAACGGCGATCTGAAGTTCTGTGGTAGCGAGTGTCTGTTGCTGCACAAGCAGATTACGTGCAGATTCAGCGGACTTCATTGCGGTGGCGGCATCGTTATAGGGCTTTTGTGCAGCATCCAGTTTTTGTGCGGCTTCGTTAGCGACTTTGGCCTTGTCTGCTGCGAGTGCTGTTGGTGCCTGGACAGCAGCCATCAGTTGTGTGGCTTGCTGAGTTGCCGCGTCGAGTTCAGTCCGGGCGTTGTCGATTCGTTGTTTGAGAGCCTCGTTCTGAGGATCTGTGGAGGCGGATTGCTGCAGTCGATTCAGGCGTGCCTGCAGTTGCTGGACCTGACCAGCGGCCTCTTTGGCAGCGCGTTCGGCATTCAGTTTTTCAGTGAGTGCCGTGCGTGACGCTGCTGAGGCTTCGATTGCGATTTTTTCAGCTTCGGTTTTTGCGGCGAGTGCTGTGTCGAGTGCTGCCTTTCCGGCCGTGACGCCGTCGTTGGCTGTTTTCAGCGATTCGGTCAGCTTCTTTTCCGCTTCCGCTTTTACAGGGATATCTTTTTCTGCTGCTTCCAGTTGTTGTCTGGCGAGTGTCAGTCGGGTGTTTGCTGCGGTTTCGCGTTGTTGTGCGCGCGTCAGAGCGACTTTACGACGGAGATCTCCTTTCATTTCTGCGATTTGTGTGCCGTTGAGATTCCAGAGACGAGCGGCGCGATTTTCACCTGCGGCGGCGACGCGTTGACCGTCAGGAGAGACGGCGATCGCATTGACCGCTCCTCCGAGGTTATACTGTTGGGTGACCTGTCCATTGGAGAGATTCCAGCGGCGAACGACGGATTCTGCGCTGCCGCTGAACACCTGCATCGAGGTGGATGGGGCGCTGGCGAGTGCAGTGACGGGATTGTTGTGGCCGGAAAGAGACTTGATCACGGTCAGTTGCCATGGGTGGATACCCCGAGACGAGACCACGACAGCGGATACGGGGCCAACCTGGATCTGCTGTGACAAGGCAGAGGGAAGCAGGCAGCCCACGGGAACGTGCTCTGACCGGCTGAAACGTTGCAGCAGTGCGGTTGTCGAGACATCGAAAAGTCCGCATTCGGGAGACTCACCGATCGTTGAGGCGAGCAGTTGTTTGCCGTCTGCCGACCATGTGAGGTGCCGGACAGACCCTGGCAAACCAGAGAACGATGCATTTCCGACGGGTTGCCCGTCAGTTGTCCAGAGTCGAATGGTGCCTTGATCGCCGCCTGTGGCAATGCGTTGTCCATCGGGTGACCTGGAAAGGTAATGCAGAGGCGCGCCGTGCGAGCTGTTGAAGACGGCCTGTCCATTGGCCGTGTTGACTCCGCGTATCCCGCCATCGGCGGACGCAATTGCCAGGGTCTGACCGCTGGCGATGAAGGCGAGTCCGGTAATCGGAGCCGCGGACTTGTCGAATGCCCTGTGGAATCGAATTGCCACAGCGACTGGGGGACCACTCTGATTTGCCAGCAGTAGTTGGCCGGGCGTTCCGAAAAGCAACGCTATCGGGCTGGTGGATGTGGGCAGGGCCTGCAGAAGCTGACCGTTCCCTGTGGACCAGATGGAAATCTTTCCATCGGCACAACGAACACTGAACTGGTCACCGGTGGCAGCGATACTGACCGCGACAGGCGGCGAGGAGAACCCGCCAAGAGTCTGCAGAACAGCTCCGTCGCTGCATTGCAGCAGTCGAACCTGGCCATCTTCGCAGCCAGTCAGCAGTTGTTTCCCATCTGAAGTGAGGGCGGCAGAGAGGGGGGCTGAGGGAAGATTCAGAGACCGAGCGAGAGCACCATCGAGGGGATTCCAGAAGCGAAGTGTGTTGTCGGAGGAAGTACTGAAGAGTTGTCCGTTCAGGAAGCCGGTGGCAACGATCCGTCCGGAATGTCCGATGAATTCCCGCAGCAACATCCCGTCGGTGGAAGAGTACAGGTGGAGGGAATGATCTGCGGAGCCGACGGCAATCTGCGTGCCATCCGGCGAGCAGGCGAGTGCTGTCACGGGTGTGGTGAGTTTGGCCAGAACCCGGGGTTCACCAGGTGTGGTTGTCGTTAGATCCCAGAGTCGCAGGGTTCCATCCGTCCCGAGCGATGCGAGGTGTGTTTCATTCTGTGAGAAGGCAAGCAATTGCACGGGCCCCGAATGCCCCTGCCTCAATTGACTGATCCGGCCGGTTTCTGTGCTTCGAATGATGAGATCGGAAAGGTTGTCCCTGAGGGCAGATGTGGCAAGGAGTTTTCCTGAGGGGCTGAGCGTTGCGGTGGCCGGCGACTCGTTGTCGACTGGTTCGAAGGGAAGTTCGGGGGGCGAATCCAGTTTCCAGAGACGCGTGGAACCATTTTCGCAGCCGGAGGCGAGCAGTTTTCCGTCGTCGGAGCGAGCGAGTGTCACGACCGCAGAAGGCTCTGCAGACCACTGCGAGGTGACTGAGTTGGTTGTGGCGGACCAGACTCTGATGGTTCCGTCGGAGAAACCGGCGATGAGTCGAAATTCCGGTGTGGTTGTGGACTGTGCTGGTGCGACGGCGGCAGGGTCGAGCAGGATGGAACGTAGTTGTCCCTCTGTTTTCCACTGAGTGAGCGGGACGAACTCCGATTTGTTCTGCTCACGGTTCCAGCGAAAGACGTGGATAGTTCCGAAATTATCGGCGATGGCGACGAGATTGTTGTCGGGGCTGGCATCCAGCAGTGAGGGTGTGCCGGGAATGGAGGTTACCGGGGTGATTGGGGCTGTTGGCAGGTGCCAGATTCGCAGAAGGTTATCGCCACCCCCGGAAACGAGGAGTGGTGGCGACGTGGGCGTGTCGCTGGTTGCTGTACTCACGAGTGTCAGTGCGGAAATCGGTGTCGGTGTATTGATCTGGCTGGATTCCTGCTGTCCTGAAAGGCTCCAGAGTCGGATGGTGCGATCAATGGAGGCGGAGATCAGTTGATCATCGTGGAATTGCAGAGCAGTGACGATGTCGGAATGTCCCTGGAAGACCGGCCCCGGCGTCCCATCAACCGTCTGAAACAAACGGATGGAGAAATCCTTTGTTGCGATGGCCAGCCATTTCTGATCGGGGCTGAGGGCGGCAGTGATGGGGGGGGAGTTGAGAGGAAGGCTCAATCGACGGACATCTGCCGGACGGCGCCAGAGACGTATTTCTCGAAAGCCCCCCGAAGCCAGCAAATCTCCATCCAGATTGAAAGCGAGTGACTGTACGAGATCAGAGTGTGCACCCGGTGACTGGTGATCCGGATTGGGCGCATTGAGAGTCGTGATCAGTTGTCCGGAAGGAACATGATGGAGAAGAAGCTGGTGACCGCGACTGAAAGCCACGACCTGGCCATCCTGGGAGAGAGCGGCTGCCTGCACGGCATTGAGCGCTGAGGGAATGGGCTTCAGGGAGCCAGGGGAAAGGCTGTCGATACCGCCACTTCCGCTGGCGCCCTGATCGATCCAGAGTTTGAGCAGTCCGAGTTGGGAGGGAGAGAGGGGCGTGGCGGCCACATCATTGCCTTCGGGCGGCATGACCGGATCGGACTGGTGAGCCGCCAGTTTCAGGAGCAGGCTGTCGGCTCCTTTGCCGGCAATAGCGGCTGGTCCGGAGTCACCGCCCTTCAGAATTGCGGCGGGGCTTTCGAGGACGAGGCCTCCCTGACGTTCGCCGGCGGAATGGCAGGCAAGGCAGTTGCGGCGAAGAATGGGCAGGATTTCCCGATCAAAACTGACGGGCTCTGAGCGCGTCAGAGGCTCAATGGCAATGGGTGGCGCAGCGGCGGACGAGGCATGCAGCAGGCACAGGACGAGGAGCAGGGGCAGTGTGGGCGTCTGGGCCATTCGTCACCTCAGAGAAACAGATCGTGGCAGGGTTACGGAGGGGGGAGTGATCCTGATGCAAATGAAAGTGAGCTGCGGTTGATAGCTGGAGATCCGGAGTCCGTCAGAGGACTTTTACAGAGTCTGTTAACTGGCTGAATGGGCTTTGGTGGACAGGTTTAAGGCGGATGGTGTGACAGGTTGTGGGCCGTGCGTCCGGATGCCGTCGGGGGAACGATATTCAGGAGCAGATCTGCTGAATTACTTCGCCATGCACATCGGTAAGACGGAAATCACGACCTGCATAGCGGAAGGTGAGTTTGCGGTGGTCGAAACCGAGGCAGTGCAGCATGGTGGCATGCAGATCGTGGATACTGACCGGGTTTTCGGCCGCCTTGAAACCCAGTTCATCTGTGGCGCCGTAGACGGTACCGCCGCGAATTCCGCCGCCAGCCAGCCAGACGCTGAACCCCCAGTGGTTATGATCGCGTCCGGACTGAGGCTTGCCATCGGCGCCTAGTTCGACGGTTGGAGTGCGACCGAATTCGCCGCCCCAGAGAATCAGGGTGTCTTCAAACAGGCCGCGTTGCTTGAGATCAGCGATGAGGGCTGCGATGGGCTGGTCGATCTGTCCGGCGAGGTTGCGGTGAGCGGTTTCCAGTCCCGCATGGTTGTCCCAGGGTTGACCAGCGCCATGCCAGAGTTGGATGTAGCGAACGCCGCGTTCGAGTAAGCGGCGTGCGATCAGGGTTTGTCGACCGTGCACACCGCTTCCGTACAAATCCTGTATGTGCTGGGGTTCGTGGCTGATATCGAACGCTTCAGCGGCATCCTGCTGCATGCGGAAGGCCAGTTCAAAGGATTGAATGCGGGCATCCAGACGGGGGTCGATGCGCTGGTCACGATGTTCCTTGTTGAATTTTGCCAGGAGGTTCAGTTGTTGACGCTGTGCGGAGGTTGTGATTTGCGGGTGTTCGATGTTTTCGATCAGGCGGCTGAGTTCTTTGTGCTGTGAATCGATGAAGGTTCCCTGATAGGCACCGGGTAGAAAGGCAGACTGCCAGTTTTCGGTGTCTTTGATGGGCAGTCCACCGGGGCACATGGCCACAAAACCCGGGAGGTTCTGATTTTCCGAGCCGAGACCATAGAGAACCCACGAGCCCATACTGGGGCGGGGTTGAACGGAATCCCCGCAGTTCATCAGCATGAGGGACGGCTCATGGTTGGGGACCTGAGCATGCATGGAACGAATCACGGCGATATCGTCGATGTGTTCTGCGGTCTTCGAGAAGAGATCACTGACTTCGATGCCGGACTGACCGTACTTGCGGAACCGAAAGGGGGAAGGGAAACCGGCTCCGGTTTTGCGTTCGGTCAGCAGATTTTCGGAGACTGAGCGATTGTTGTATCTGGCAAGGAGTGGTTTGGGGTCGAAGGTATCGACATGGGACGGTCCCCCATTAAGAAAAAAGTGAATGACCCTCTGG
>JALQWE010001041.1 GCA_023258825.1 Planctomycetaceae bacterium
TGGAAGACGATGGCGGCTGAGCTGGTGAAGCCGACCAGCACGGTGACAAAACCGGCGGAAAGCGGGGCGATGAAGTGGCGCATGACAGGCGATGGAATGGGACCCGATTGTGCACCATCGGACCCCGCGCCCGCCGGTTGGTGGCGGTCCGTGCCAGCCCGACACTGGCCCGGGCGGAATTCAGTCCGCTCAGGCCGGCAGGCTCGCCGCGCGTTGCTGCCTTCAACCGAAATTGCCCGTATCGACCCATTCTGCCGAGATCAGGCTCCACCAGTCGACCGCCAGCCCCTTGAGCACGTATTCGTAGGGCAGCCAGCCATAGCCGCCCTGGCCCCAGCCGCTGCCCCAGGAATTGCGGATCAGCAGCGCCCCGGTCGTCGGCGTGGCGCCCGGATTGGTGTTGCGGATGACACGGCTGTCGTCATAGCCGGCGACCACGATGGCATGACCGCCCACCACCCGGTCGGCGCCAGTCGGGAACGGTATCGCACCCTGGTTGGCCACGCTGGCCTGGGTGTAGGAGCTGTAGACCGTGAAGCCGAAGAAGGCGGGCAGGCCGGCGGCCAGATTGGTCTTGATCTGGGTCAGCAGGCTGGCCTTCGAGGTCCCGGGCGGATCGAGCCGGTAGTACTTGAGCGCCTGGTAGTTGCTGCCGAGCGCGTACAGGAAGGCGTTCGGCTCGTCGTCGAACCTGGCGACATCGTAGGGCCAGTAGCTCTCGGGTGGCACGCCGAAGAGCACGAGCGCCTCCATCGTGCTGCGCAGATAGGCTCCGGTATCCCCTTTCCAGTTGAGCAGGTTGCGCGTCGTCTTGTAGAGGAAGAGCCGGGAGGCGTCGATATGCTTGCCGTAGGCGCGCCGTTCATAGT
>JALQWE010001042.1 GCA_023258825.1 Planctomycetaceae bacterium
AAGTCCCGCAACGAGCGCAACCCCTACTTTTAGTTGCCATCAGGTCATGCTGGGCACTCTGAAAGAACTGCCAGTGATAAGCTGGAGGAAGGTGGGGATGACGTCAAGTCCTCATGGCCCTTACGGGTTGGGCTACACACGTGCTACAATGGTAGTGACAATGAGATGCAAGGTGGCGACGCTAAGCTAAACTCAAAAATCTACCTCAGTTCGGATTGCACTCTGCAACTCGAGTGCATGAAGCTGGAATCGCTAGTAATCGTAGATCAGCGTGCTACGGTGAATACGTTCCCGGGTCTTGTACACACCGCCCGTCACACCATGGAAGTTGGTTCTACCTTAAAGCAGATTGCTAACCGCAAGGAGGCGTTTGACCAAGGTATAGTCAGCGACTGGGGTGAAGTCGTAACAAGGTAGCCGTAGGGGAACCTGCGGCTGGATTACCTCCTTTCTAAGGACAGTTCAAAAGTTTACTTTTGAACTATCACTTAACATTGTACATTGTAGCCGTCCTCGTTTCTCTTCCTTATCTCTAATGTTTGTAAAAGAGTTCATTCAACAAAAGGGCCGGTAGCTCAGTTGGTTAGAGCACACCCTTGATAAGGGTGGGGTCGAAAGTTCGAGTCTTTCTCGGCCCACCATTTTTATTAGGGGGATTAGCTCAGCTGGTAGAGCGCCTGATTTGCATTCAGGAGGTCAGCGGTTCGATCCCGCTATCCTCCACCAAATTTTAGAGAAATTCTTTAACATTGTTAATTTGTATCAATATTTTTATATCCTTGTGAAAAATTTATTTTTCACAAATTTTAAAAATTCAATTTACACAGAAAAATTTTTTCTGTGCATAAATCAAGCGTTTA
>JALQWE010001043.1 GCA_023258825.1 Planctomycetaceae bacterium
AGCTCGATTGACGAGGAGATATGCCATGGAGACAACGCGAAGCCTGCCCCCTTCCGTAGAGCGTAAACACATCCATTCTCGCCACGTAGAGAGTCATGGATTTCTGCGTGCAGATGGGCTCTGGGACATCGAAGCGCGCATCAAGGACACCAAGACTTATTTCACGCGAAACGCCGATGGAAGAGAGAGGCAGCCCGGCGAGGCCCTTCATCACATGGAGGTGCGGCTGACGCTGGACGACACACTGAAGGTATTCAATGCGATTGCCATCATTGCCGGTAGTCCTTTCGACGAATGCTCCGATGCTGCCAATCCGGTGCGTGGCCTCATTGGCGCTACTGTGGGCCCGGGCTGGCGCAAGGCTATTGATGAGGCGATGGGTGGCGTGCGAGGTTGCACGCATGTGCGCGAGTTGATACTTGCAATGGCTACCGTGGCCTACCAGACCATTCCAAACTACCGCGCACACGAACGGCGCGAACGGGGTGAGCCGACGCGGACTATCGGAAAACCCGGGCATCAAATCGGCAAATGTCTTGGCTGGGACACAGATGGGCCGGTGGTGGCCCGCCTCACTCCGGAGTTAGTAGGATGGCGACCACAGAGCTGGTCCCGGTTGTTTGAACACGCCGGAGCCCGAGATAAGTGGATGGGCTGCGGTGTAAGAGTCTTACTCGGGCCCCTGCCAGGCCGCCGGAGGCGCCCCCCGGTTGGCCATGTACTCATGGCCTAACCCCTTCAGGCCGCAGCCTGTATCGGCGCCAGCGCGGCGTAGTAGACCATGTCCGGCGTGCGCCCTGCGTGGGCCTGGTGCGGGCGGCGTTCGTTGTAGAACGCCAGGTACGCTTGTAGGCCCTC
>JALQWE010001044.1:0-273 GCA_023258825.1 Planctomycetaceae bacterium
TACACACCACCTAACACATCACAAGGAGACACTGTGGCCCTCATTGACGCCATTGGCGCACGCGAAATTCTCGACTCTCGCGGTAACCCCACCGTTGAGGTAGAGGTTCTGCTCGAAGATGGCGTGCTTGCCCGCGCTGCAGTCCCATCCGGTGCATCCACCGGTGCTTTCGAAGCATACGAACTTCGCGACGAAGACAAGAACCGTTACCTCGGTAAGGGTGTTCAGAAGGCAGTTGACGCCGTCATCGACGAGATCGGCCCTGCACTCGAA
>JALQWE010001044.1:283-851 GCA_023258825.1 Planctomycetaceae bacterium
TCGGCGCAAACGCCATCCTCGGTGTTTCTCTTGCTGTTGCCAAGGCTGCTGCAGACTCTGCAGACCTTCCTCTCTTCCGTTACGTTGGTGGCCCCAACGCTCACACTCTTCCTGTTCCCCTGATGAACATCATCAACGGTGGTGCACACGCTGACACCGGTGTGGACATCCAGGAGTTCATGGCTGTTCCTCACGGTGCAGAGAGCTTCTCTGAAGCACTGCGCTGGGGTGTGGAGATCTACCACTCGCTCAAGTCACTGCTCAAGAAGAACGGTATGGCTACCGGTCTCGGTGATGAGGGTGGTTTCGCTCCTGACCTCCCCAACAACCGTGGTGCACTCGAATTCATCGTGGGCGCTATCGAGCAGGCTGGATTCAAGCCAGGTAAGGACATTGGTCTTGCACTTGACGTTGCTTCCTCTGAGTTCTACAAGGATGGCGCGTACCACTTCGAGGGCCAGAAGCGCACCTCTGAAGAAATGACCGCGTACTACGCAGAGCTCGTTCGCGACTTCCCCCTCGTCTCCATCGAAGACCCACTGGATGAAGACGACTGGACCGGCTGGAC
>JALQWE010001045.1 GCA_023258825.1 Planctomycetaceae bacterium
CATTTGTAGTCTGAAGAGGCAACATGACGGGCGATGCGGGCTAGTTTTTCGAGATTATCAAGATTACTTGGGTAAAGAATTAGACGGTGCCTGTCAGTCATGGCTGTCTCCTGCGAGTGCTGCGCGGGCGGCAATCGGTATGGCGTTACGGATTTGCTCCGCCTTGTAGTAACCCTGTTTGGGATCAAGGCCGCATTGACGGACTAGCCATTCGCCGTCCGACATATACAGATGAGTCCATTCATCGCCGCGAACATCGCCGGTAGCATATGCGCTCCAAAGATTTTCCTCGCGCTCTGCAACCAACGCCTCCCGCAGCCGCTCGATCTCGCGGGCTTGGGTTTCGATTAGGTCGGCGGCTTCAAGCGGGTCATCGCTGGCATATGCTTTCCCGTCGAACGGGTCTTCGTAATACCAAGCGCCCCAACGCAGCCGCTCCACCAGCGCCTTTGCTTCGTCAGTCATCGTCCTCTCCCAGTGCCGCGCGGGCTTCCTTCAGGGCTTCGCGGAGATATGCGTTCTCGGTGATTAGCTGCTCGATTAGGTCGGCGGCGGCAGAGTAGTCCCATTCGTGCAACGGTTCTTGCAAGTCCCGCAGCCGCTCCACCAGCGCCTTTGCTTCGTCAGTCATCGCCTTCACTCCCAAATATCCGGAGCGCCGCTCCCAATTTGCTAGGATCAGTCATCCAACTCGCCCCCCACATAGTTCAGCACTTGGCTCATGGCATGGAGGTCAGCCAGCGCGGCGGTCTTATCCTCTTCATGGATTGCGTTATCATATGCTTCCTGTGCCCAGCCGATATGTAGCTTGAGCCATGCGATTACGATCCGGTCGCCTAGC
>JALQWE010001046.1 GCA_023258825.1 Planctomycetaceae bacterium
GTGCCCATGATGCCAAGCCCGATGAAGCCGATCCTGAGTGAACTGTGGGTCATGTCTGGTCTCCTCTGCTGGGATGGTGATGTGGTGGATTCAGGCGCTCAGGCGGGCGATCCAGCCGAGTCCGGCCTCGGTCGTGGTCGCGGGCTTGTACTCGCAGCCGATCCAGCCGTCGTAGCCGATGCGGTCGAGATGCGCGAACAGGAAGGCGTAGTTGATCTCGCCCGTGCCCGGCTCATTTCGGCCCGGGTTGTCGGCCAGCTGCAGGTGGCCGATGCGCGCCAGGTGCTTCTGCATCGTGGCGGCCAGCTCGCCCTCCATGCGCTGGGCATGGTAGATGTCGTACTGCACGAAGGCGTTGTCGGCGCCGACCTCGTCGAGGATCTCGACCGCCTGCTGGGTGCGGTTGACATAGAAGCCCGGAATGTCGAAGCTGTTGATCGGCTCGACCAGCAGGCGCAGGCCGGCCTGCTGGAATTGTTCCGCCGCATGGCGCAGGTTGTCGACCAGGGTCTGGCGCAGCACGGCATCGGGCACGCCGGCCGGTGCCTTGCCGGCCAGGCAGTTGAGCTGCCGCACGCCGAGCACCTGTGCGTACTCGATGCCGCGCGCCACGCCGGCGCGGAACTCGTCGATGCGGTCCGGGTGGCAGGCGATGCCGCGCTCGCCGCCGTCCCAGTCACCGGCCGGCAGGTTGTGCAGCACCAGCTGCAGGCCGTTGGCATCGAGCCGGGTCTTGATCTCCTGCGCGCCGTAGGCGTAGGGGAACAGGAACTCCACCGCCTTGAAGCCGGCGCGCGCGGCGGCCTCGAAACGGTCGAGGAAGGGCAGCT
>JALQWE010001047.1 GCA_023258825.1 Planctomycetaceae bacterium
GTCGTCAGCTCGTGTCGTGAGATGTTGGGTTAAGTCCCGCAACGAGCGCAACCCTTTTCCTTATTTGCCAGCGGGTTAAGCCGGGAACTTTAAGGATACTGCCAGTGACAAACTGGAGGAAGGCGGGGACGACGTCAAGTCATCATGGCCCTTACGACCAGGGCTACACACGTGCTACAATGGTCGGTACAAAGGGTTGCTACCTAGCGATAGGATGCTAATCTCAAAAAGCCGATCGTAGTCCGGATTGGAGTCTGCAACTCGACTCCATGAAGTCGGAATCGCTAGTAATCGCGGATCAGAATGCCGCGGTGAATACGTTCCCGGGCCTTGTACACACCGCCCGTCACACCATGGGAATTTGTTGCACCAGAAGTAGGTAGTCTAACCGCAAGGAGGACGCTTACCACGGTGTGGCCGATGACTGGGGTGAAGTCGTAACAAGGTAGCCGTAGGGGAACCTGCGGCTGGATCACCTCCTTAACGAAAGATTGACGATTGGTAAGAATCCACAACAAGTTGTTCTTCATGACGATGTATCTGAGGGTCTGTAGCTCAGTTGGTTAGAGCACACGCTTGATAAGCGTGGGGTCACAAGTTCAAGTCTTGTCAGACCCACCAAATCTGACTAACAAGCATTGTTAAATGCTGAATACAGAAAAACAGAAACATTGACTTATTGATAAGCTGGGGACTTAGCTTAGTTGGTAGAGCGCCTGCTTTGCACGCAGGAGGTCAGGAGTTCGACTCTCCTAGTCTCCACCATAGATTATAGAACTTAGTAAGTTAAAGCTTATTAACTTCTGTGATTTATC
>JALQWE010001048.1 GCA_023258825.1 Planctomycetaceae bacterium
TGCGGGTTAATGCCTTCGTGAGCAGCTCAATACAGTCGGCGGCTTGTCCGTATAGCAGGTCGCTAACGTAATGTGCCTTGTTGTAGTAATCTTGCTGCCGCAAAAGACCCACAAGCTTGTCGCTGCGCAAAAACTGCTTCGCTTTGTCAGCCATTGTCCTCCTCCATATCTTCAATGACGATCTTCATTAGCCTTGCAATCCAATCAGATGTAAGTCCGCGCCTGACATACTCGTCAATCAAATCAGACAGTTCAGCAGCAAAATCCTCTGCGTAAGGTGTTTCAGTAAAATCAGTCATGGCTGTCTCCTGCGAGTGCTGCGCGGGCGATGTCAGCCATGCGCTTGGTTAGTTGGAGCAGATACGCCTCTGGCGCAGTCTCAGGGATGAAGCCTTCGCTACCTGCCCACTCCTCGAATACTTCACGCAATGCAGCTTCAAGGGTTTCGATGCGGTCGGCGGCTAGGTCAATATCCTCTGCGATTACAAAGTCCCGCAGCCGCTCCACCAGCGCCTTTGCTTCGTCAGTCATTGGATGGTTCCTTTCGCGGCCCTCTGGCTTCATGTGCAGGAACAACCCATACCTCGTCGCACTTGTCACAACGCTGGATGCGCCAGTCGCCATACCCGTAGAAATACCAGTGCTTTCTATGGGCGAGCTTGCACCAAAGCTCATGCAGAAAATCCATCACTCACCCTCCCACACAATGCGACCGCCACGGGCGGCTAGGGCGGCGCGGAGAGCGGCGGCCATATCCTTGTTCGTAGCGTATTCCCCGGTCCCTTTTGTGCGCTTGTAATCAGCAATCAC
>JALQWE010001049.1 GCA_023258825.1 Planctomycetaceae bacterium
TGATGATTTTGAAGGTGAAAGCGAACTCGAAAGTGTCGAGCAAATCCTTTCATCTGAGCCGAAAGTCGAAGATAGTGACGTAAACGTTCCCGAGAAATATCGGGGTAAAAGCGTTGAGGACATCATCAAGATGCACCAGGAGGCTGAGAAGCTGATCGGTAAACAGGCACAAGAAGTTGGTGAGGTGAGGAAACTTGCTGACGACCTCTTGAAGCAGACATTGGGTAAACAGACACAGCCTACTGAAGTAGAGCCTGAAATTGACTTCTTTGAAGACCCAAAGAAGGCGGTTCAGAAAACGTTGGAAAGCCATCCCGATGTCATGGCAGCTAAACAGGCTGCTTTTGAGCTGAAGCGGATGCAAATCCAGCAAAAACTGGCGACCAGTCATCCTGACTTTCAGCAAATTGTGCAAGATCCGCAGTTTGCCGAGTGGGTAAAAGGCAGTAAAGTGCGTCTGTCTCTTTATGCCAAAGCCGACAGTGAGTTTGACTTTGACAGTGCAGATGAATTGCTTTCTACGTACAAGCAGTTGAAACAAGTGAAAGCCACTTCCCAAGCGTCTGAGTCTGGTAAAAAGGCTGTAGACAAGGGGTTGAAGGCAGCAGCAGTGGACACTGGTGGTACGGGGGAGTCTTCTAAGCGAGTTTATCGACGGGCCGATTTGATCCGTCTGCGTATGACCGATCCTGAGCGTTATGAAACTCTTCAGTCTGAAATTATGGCTGCATACGCTGAGGGCCGGGTTAAGTAATTTTTCATTCTTTTAAAGGACTTTATAAATGGCTACCTCCTATCTTAACA
>JALQWE010001050.1 GCA_023258825.1 Planctomycetaceae bacterium
ATTCGCAGACATCATAACCATCCTTGAGTTCGCCCCAGCCAAGTGCGCGATAGCCCACCCACGTCCCTTCGGATTGCCACGTCCCCCGATAATTCACCATCGCAACGACGTATCCGGCCTGCGCAAGCGTGGCAGCGGCGCGGCGAGTCCCTTCGCCACGAATGTCTGCATACCGTTGTTCAAACAACACTGGCCATGGGCCGTCGCCTTCAGGAAAATACAGGAATGCCGACAGATGCAGACCATCCCGCATCGGAATCCGCTGATGCTGTTCCCTGATTCCCCCCAGATCGAGGGCAGGGGGTGCCTGCGCGAAGGCGTCCAGACAGGCCGCCAGAGTCCAGATCAGAGACAAGGCACACCACGACCACCGTGACCAGCGGGATTCAGACCACATAATTTCACTACCTTGAAAGTTCGGGGAAGGGCAACTGCAAAGATTTCCGGAGCACCGAACGCGATGGATGTCTGGTGAATCCACGGAGGTGCTTGCCAGCAAAACGGAACCTTGCTCCACGGGCATTGGTGGTTCAGAGTAACAAAAACACTCAGAATTGTCTGTGATCGATGGCGGCTCTCGCGTCAGGTCTTAGGATCAATCGGATTCTGCCAAAATCGTTTGGCTGAGCGATCTACTTTCTCACAACCAACTCGACTCAGATCTCTGTGGGATCCATTGACAGTGAAAACGGCACTGACCGTCAGAATACTGCAGGCAGACAACGAATTTCGGTTGTTTGCCATGAATGCGGCTTTATGATGGGTCGACACAATGACCGTTGATCG
>JALQWE010000104.1 GCA_023258825.1 Planctomycetaceae bacterium
CGATTCGTCGGAAGTAAATTTCGCAACGCGATGACTCTGCGAAGGCTTTCCAGCGATGGTCTTTCTCTGAAAACCCCCGTATTTTCGTTGCACTGAATCATCCATGTTTACCGGTCTCGTCGAAGGACAGGGCACTGTCGTGAAGGTCTCACCTATGCCGGTGGGACTGCGCCTGACGATTGAACCGGATTCAGATTGCTTTCCAGCCTCCTCGGTCGCTCTGGGCGACAGCATTTCGATTTGTGGCTGTTGTCTGACGGTTGTCTCACAAACCGACGGGTCTTTCGACTTCGAGGCGGGTGAAGAGACGTTGTCCAAAACGACTCTGGGGACCTTCCAGACGGGGACTCGAGTCAACCTGGAACGATCGCTCAGGGCGGAATCGCGACTTGGTGGTCACTTTGTGCAGGGGCATGTGGACGGGACGGCTCGGGTGTTGGCGGTTGAACGCAATGGCGACTGGATCGACATGTGGTTTCAGCCTGCGGCAGCTCAGCAGCGTCTGTTGGTTCCCAAAGGATCGGTCGCGATCGATGGCGTCAGCCTGACGGTGGTTCAGGTTCAGTCGGATCGATTCTCGGTCGCCCTGATTCCTCACACGTTATCAGTGACCACTCTGGGCCAGGTTGTTCCCGGATCGCTTGTGAACATTGAAAACGACATTCTGGGCAAGTATGTGGATCACCTGTTGCAGGGACGACTTGCCGGACTGCAGCTGGGTGGTCCGGAAGCGGTGCACGTGTCCCCGGTTGTCCCCGTGATTTCTCAGACTCTTCCGGAAAGCACTGTCCCGCAATGAAGGACGTTCAACGTCAGACTCGTTCCTATCTGATGTCGCTGTTCAGGCAGCACGGCATCAATCCGCGCGGCGATCTCGGACAGAACTTTCTGATCGATGTGAATTTGATTGAGTTCGTGGTTCGTCACGCGGACCTCGGGCCCCGGGATGTGGCGCTGGAAGTCGGCACGGGAACGGGAGGAATGACCGCGTTTCTGGCGCGGGACGCCGGTCACGTGATTTCGGTCGACATTGATCAGAACATGTCACGCCTGGCGGCCGAAGCGGTTCAGGACTGCAACAACGTGACGTTGGTCAATCAGGACATTCTGAAAAACAAAAATACGCTATCGCCGGACATCACAGCGCTGATCCTGGAAAAAGTGGCTGCGACACCCGGAGGCCGTTTGAAGCTTGTGTCCAACCTGCCGTACAGCGTTGGGACACCGGTCATGTCCAACCTGCTGGCGTCAGAACTGCCGTGGGAACGGATGGTGTGTACGATTCAGTGGGAGCTGGCAGAAAAGATGGCGGCCGAAGCGGCCTCCAGTAAGTATGCGGCGTTGACGGTCTGGATTCAGTCGCAGGCCACGGTGCGGATCCTGCGGCGTCTGGGTCCCAACGTCTTCTGGCCTCGCCCCAAAGTCGATTCAGCGATTATCAGTATCTGGAGAGACAAGGAAGCGGCGTCGCGAATTCTGGATCGCCGTTTTTTCCAGGACTTTCTGCGAAGGATGTTTTCGCAGCGGCGTAAGCACCTGAGAAGCGTGCTGATTGGCATGTATCGGCGACAACTGGACAAGCCGGATGTGGATCGCATTTTGCAGGAGCTGGGAGAAAAGCCGGAAAATCGGGCTGAGCTGATGGATGTGCCGGCGTTGATCAGGCTGGCGAATCATGTGTGTGCAGCGGTTCGGACCGCTGAGTTATGTGGCGGGGGATCCGCAGGGATTCCGGACGATGGAGACGAACCGGAGCTGGAGGAAGATCAGGACTTCGACGAAGCGCACAGCTGAAGACGAGGACATGATTCAGGGGTGAGCAGGGCGACGGAAGTTCGGTGAAATCACAGAGTATCGGGAACTGGCAGGCGGGAGAAGCGGAACATGCAGGATCGAATTGCCTATCGGGGATTGACCTTTGACGACGTGTTGCTGGAGCCAGGCTATAGTGAACTGATGCCGTCGGAAGTTGACATCAGTTCGCAGGTCACACGCAACATTACGTTGAACGTACCGATTGTCAGCAGTCCGATGGACACGGTGACGGAAAGTGATATGGCGATCGCCATGGCCCAGCTGGGTGGGATTGGCATCATCCATAAGAACATGAGTATTGAGCAGCAGGCCATGCAGGTGGACCGCGTGAAGCGGAGCGAGCATGGCGTGATTGTGGATCCGGTCACCCTGCCTCCTGAGACCCCGGTGGGTGAAGCAGCCCGGTTGATGGACGAGCGCAACATCGGCGGAGTGCCCATCACCGTCAATGGCCGACTGGTCGGGATTCTGACACGTCGGGATCTGCGGTTTCTGGAATCGAAAGAGCGTCCTGTTTCAGAGGTCATGACCAGAGACAACCTGGTGACTGCGCCGGAGGACACCAGTCTGGAGCGGGCCGAGCGCATTCTGCTGGAAAACAAGGTTGAGAAGCTGCTGCTGGTGGATGAGCATTTTCAGCTGAAAGGGCTGATCACAATCCGGGACATTGACAAGAACCTGCAGTTTCCGCGGGCCTCCAAAGATTCGCGCGGTCGACTGCGCGTTGGCGCGGCGGTTGGGGTTTTTGATCTGGATCGTGCCACACAACTTGTGGAAAAAGGTGTTGACGTTCTGGTGGTAGATAGTGCACATGGGCATTCGAAAAATGTGATCGAGACGGTTCGGGCCATCAAACGAACACTGCAGATCGACGTCATTGCGGGAAATGTGGCCACGGAAGCGGGTGCGCGAGCACTTGCGGATGCCGGGGCTGACGCCGTGAAGGTCGGAATCGGGCCAGGTTCAATTTGTACCACCCGAATCATCTCAGGTATTGGTGTTCCGCAATTGTCGGCAATTTCGAATGCAGCGAAGGCCCTGTCTGGAACCGATATTCCGATTATCGCTGATGGAGGAATTCGATTCAGCGGGGACATCACGAAGGCTTTAGCGGCCGGAGCGTCGTCAGTCATGATTGGCGGCCTGCTGGCAGGAGTTGACGAGAGTCCGGGAGAGATGATTCTCTTCCAGGGAAGAAGCTTCAAGCGGTACCGGGGAATGGGATCGCTGGGAGCAATGATCAAAGGCAGTAGTGAACGTTACCGGCAGGGACACGCTACCTCGACGGATCAGACAAAACTGGTTCCTGAGGGCGTGGAAGGTCGCGTTCCATACAAAGGAGCCCTGCAGCCGCTGATGTATCAGTTGACTGGTGGGTTGCGTTCCGGCATGGGATATGTCGGGGTTGGCACCGTCAGTGACCTGCGTACGAAGGCTCGGTTTATCGAGATTTCTGCGGCCTCGGTGAGGGAGAACCATCCACATGACATCGCGATTACTCAGGAATCCCCCAATTACTCAGTCGAGCACGCGCCTAAAGACTGAGCGCTGTGTGACTGGCCGAACGCTGGCCCGTCTGTGCCTGCTGACGCTCAGTCTGTGCCTGCCATCGGCCGTCGCAGATGATCCAGCCGGTGGTGCGGGGCAACGTTATCAGAAGCAGTTGGACGAATACCTCGACGGGATGCATGACCTGACGTCGTTTGTCCCGGCGGGACAGCTGTGGGACACCGAGACAGCTCGGAAGCAGCCCCGGTCCAAGTCGCCGCAAGGGGGAAAATCACTGAATAAGGCCGTTTCAGCGGCGTGGAAGAAACATACGTACGAGCAGCCTGCTGAGCCGAAGACAGACGTTTACGAGACTCGGCCGCTGGCCATGTATTCGGAACCTGTCCAGCAGGCATCAGCGACAGTGCAGGAGCCTGTTGAGGAAACCAGCACTTCCAGCAGTCGCCTGAAGACGGACATTCGCACGATCAAACCGTCCCTGAGCTATGCCTTGAGGGACATTGACGCGACTCAGTTGCCACAGGACTTTGATTCCCGTCTGGACAAGGGGGATTATGTGGCTCGGCAGACCAGTCCAACGGTGCTGCAGTGGGCTCCGACGAACTTCTACCACTATCCGTTGTACTTTGAGGACCCGGCACTGGAGCGGTACGGTCATTCGTACCATCCGTTGATTCAGCCATTCGCCTCAACCGGGCGGTTTGCGGGCCAGCTTGTGGGTCTGCCTTACCAGATGGTCCTGCACCCGGTGCACTCGCGTCAGTACGCTCTGGGCTACTATCGTCCGGGTGAAGTGGCGCCGAAGAAGCACTACCAGATTCCGTTCAATACGGAAGCCACGATCATGGAGACTGCGGTTGTCGTGGGACTGTTCCTGATCCTGCCGTGAGCAGCGGGGAAGAGCCGGTCGCACTGCTGAACTTCCGATGTCCGTCGATGGCGGTGGCGAAGAGGGTTCTCCTGCGAGACAGGCAGACAGGATTCACGGTTTTGCGTGGGCGAACGCGGAATGATCGCGGAAAACAGAGCAGGGGAGACATGACCTGCTGAGGTTCTGCGTGCAGAAAACAGAACAGGGGCGGTTCGCAGGACGAACCGCCCCTGACGTTTTTTGAGAGCGTGAGGCGGGCCACAGACTCACGTCTCGACCGGAGTTGCCGGCCGGTTTATGCATTGCAAACACCGTACCGGAGGTCATCCCCCGGAAACCGCGATGTTCTGCAGCGGATTGCCCTGGAAAATGGATCTTCACTGACGCAGAATGCTGCAGTGGTGAAAAATGCTGTAGTGGTTGCTGGGCGAACAACACAGACTCAGGCGATTCGGACCGTGTCCGATTGAGGCATCAGGACAATGGATCAGCGCGGAGCAGAGTCGAACGGGGTCAACGGGGTGGTCTCAACGCGAGCGCCCGAATTACTGGCTCCTGCGGGAGACATGACTTGTCTGCGTGCGGCGGTAGAGAATGGCGCGGACGCGGTCTACTTCGGACTGGACAGTGGTTTTAATGCGCGGGCACGTGCGGGGAACTTTGCTCAGGAGAGCCTGCAGGAAGCTATGGAGTACCTGCATCGCCGGGCCGTGCGCGGCTATGTCACCCTGAATACGCTCGCATTCACTTCGGAACTACCGGAACTGGAGTCTATCGTTCGGTTGTTGACGGTTGCTGGCGTGGATGCAGTCCTGGTGCAGGATCTGGGGTTGGCGCGGCTGATCAGGGAGATTTCTCCGAGCCTGACTCTGCACGCGTCAACTCAAATGACGCTGACCAGCGCCGAGTGTATTGAGTCGGTTCGGGAACTGGGCATCGAACGCGTGGTGCTGCCTCGTGAGCTGTCGATCGAGGAGATTGCCCTGATTCACCAGAAGACTGCCATGGAGCTGGAAGTCTTCGTGCATGGCGCGTTGTGTGTGGCATATTCGGGTCAATGCCTGACCAGTGAATCGCTGGGTGGCCGCAGTGCCAATCGCGGTCAGTGTGCTCAGGCCTGTCGGTTACCGTACGAAATTGTCTGCGATGGCGAAGATCGGGATTCGGGCGATCAGAAGTATTTGCTGAGTCCGCAGGATCTGGCTGCCTTTCCGTTGCTTCCCGACTTGCTGGCTGCCGGGGTCTCGTCATTCAAGATTGAGGGGCGTTTGAAGACGCCTGAGTATGTCGCCAATATCACCAGTCATTATCGCGAAGCACTGGACTCTGCGGTTCGTGGACTGCCAATCGACTTCAGTCCTCGGCAGGTGCAGCAGTTGGAGCAGTCTTTCTCCCGCGGATTTTCTCCGGGATGGTTGAAGGGCTGCGACCATAAGATGCTGGTTCCGGCAACCAGTTCAGCCAAGCGGGGAGTCTTACTGGGCACCGTCACGAGGATTTTCCGGGATTCCGTCGAAGTGCGCCTGCAGTATTGTGTTCAGGCAGGCGACGGAGTGGTGTTTGAAGGTGATCGGCTGAATGGTCGAGAACAGGGTGGTCGGGTGTATCATGTCCGACAATCCGGGCAGGTTGTCGGGGAATCAGTGGATAGTGGTCTGGTCGAGCTGACATTTGAACGATCGGCGATGGACCTGTCTCAGATTTATGTGGGACAGAAGATCTGGAAAACGGATGATCCTCGCCTGAATCAGCGGTTGCGTCGGACTTTTGAAACTGCGGACCCGATTCGCCGTGTGGGACTATCGCTGACAGTGCAGGCCATCGCCGGACAGCATCTCGCCATTCGTGGACGTGCCGAAAACGGTTGTGTCTGTGATCTGCAGTCAGAAGAGATTCTGGCCGTCGCCAACAAGCATCCGATTTCAGAAGACACACTGCGGGAACAACTCAGTCGCCTTGGTGGATCTGTGTTTGAGTTGCGTGAGTTCAAGGTCACCATCGAGGGGCAGCCGATGGTCCCGTTGAGTGTCCTTGGTCGCCTGCGTCGGGAGATGCTGGCTCAATTGAATGCGTCTCTGCCGGCACCAGCACGTCCGATGTCTGCCCCGGGGGCCGTACAGCGACTGCAGAATCAGCGACTGACTTCAGCAACCGCATCACCAGCCCGAGCACCGCAACTGATCCTGATGTGTCGAACACTGAATCAGATTCAGACGGCAGTTGGTACAGGTGTCGACGGATTGATTGCTGACTTCCCGGATCTGCGGGAGTATCGTGACGCGGTGCAAATGGCCCGGAGCGCCGGGGTTCCCATTCAACTGGCGCCTCCGAGGATTCAGAAACCAGAGGAGATGGGTCTGTTCCGAATGTTGACGAAGGCGGAACCGGATGGTGTCCTTGTGCGCAATCTGAGCGGCCTCGACTTCTTCCGCGAACACGGCATCCCTGTCAGCGGTGACTATTCGCTGAATGTGACGAATGAATTGACGGCCGATTTTCTGATGTCTCGCGGCCTGCGTTCGATCACTCCATCCTATGACCTGAATCGTGAGCAACTGCTGGATCTGGTCACCGCCATTCCGGCGGACTGGCTGGAAATTGTCATTCACCAGCACATGCCCATGTTTCATATGGAGCACTGTGTGTTTTGTGCCATGCTGTCGCCGGGGACCAACAAGACCAACTGCGGTCGCCCGTGTGACGTGCATCAGGTCGAGTTGCGGGATCGCACGGGGATGGAGCATCCGCTGATTGCCGACGTCGGATGTCGCAACACGTTGTTCAATGCCGTGGCACAGAGTTCTTCGGAAATCGTACCGGAGCTTCGGCAAGCTGGCATCACTCGATTTCGCATCGAACTGCTGCGTGAATCATCGTCCGAGATTCAGCGACTGGTCAAACTCTATCGCGCTCTGCTGCAGGGTACGGAGACCGGAGCGAATGTCTGGCAGTCACTGGCTGCGATGAATCGTGTGGGAGTCACCCGTGGAACACTGGAACCCCGCAGAAATCCACTCGCCATTCTCTGATCGCTCAGCGAATGGATGGGGACTTGGCAGGCAGAGTCTCCGCATGGAGAGCAGGGCTGGCGGTCTGTACACTTCTGCGTGATACAGGTTCCGGAGTCTGTTACCCCGAAAGGGCGCGGGAAGTATGAGCGAAAAGAATCTTGCTGGTCCCGGACTGGAACCCGCCACGCGTCTGG
The DNA here is from genome assembly GCA_023258825.1 of Planctomycetaceae bacterium. Taxonomy (GTDB): domain Bacteria; phylum Planctomycetota; class Planctomycetia; order Planctomycetales; family Planctomycetaceae; genus SXXK01. The sequence goes on from JALQWE010000104.1 coordinate 7,401, forward strand.
TCGTGCTGACAGTGTGGCTGCTGACTACAGCGTTCTGTCTCTGGTTTGAAGGCAGCCGAATCCTGCAACTGGCGGAAACGCCTGCGGGCGTCCTGGGATGGTTTTCGGCGTGGAATGCCGACACCACGTGTCCCCTGCTGGTGCTTCTGACACTGCCGCTGCTCGCATGGATGTTCCCTCGTGTGCGCAGGTCCGGCAGGACTGAAAACCCGCGAACTCAGCGCGAATGGGCGGCGGGCTACCCGGTCACGGTTGGGTTGAGTCTGATGTCATTGGTGATGAGTGCTGTGATTGGATTCCGCCAGATTCCGATCGCGCCGGCAGGCACCGACACGTCTGTCACAATGCCATTTTACAGGCTGCCACCAGCTTACCACGACGAGTACAGTTATCTTGTGCAGGCCGAGACCTTTCTGGCCGGGCGAGTGGCATGGCCTGCGATGACAACTGGCGGAGACGTCTTCCATCAGATCCATGTGCTGAACAGACCAGTGACAGCCAGTCGCTACTTTCCCTGGACGGGTCTATGGATGCTGGCATTTGTCCAGGCTGGCGTCCCGATCTTCGGTCACTGGCTTGCAGGAGCGATGGCTTGCGGCTTTTTTCATCGGAGCCTGCGAAGACTGTACCCCCCGGCGATTGCCGCTATCGGAGGATTGCTGATCGCAGTCAGTCCGGGACTGGCCGTCTTCAGTAATCTGCTGCTGGCACATCACCCCACGCTGCTGGCGTTGTCTGTGTTCCTGCTGAGTTTTCTGAAGTTCATGGATGAAAGACGACGGTCGCAGGCCCTTATCGCCGGAATTGCACTGACACTGGCCATGCTTGGAAGGCCAATGACGGCTGCCGGATTTGGTCTACCGTTCGGTCTCTGGTTCTTCACCACGATCGTACGAAGTCTTCAGCGGAAACCCTGGCTGCAATCGCTGGTGCCCGTGCTGGCGATCGGCACACCACTGCTGATCGGATTCGGTGCATCAGGATGGATGAATCAGCGGATCACAGGACAGTGGAATCTCTCTGCCTATCAGTTCTACACGAACACATGGACCCCGCGACATCGATTCGGGTTTGCCAACGGAACAGCCGGGCCACCGCAGTCTTCGGTACTGAACAAGTATGATCAGTGGGCTGAAAATCTGACACCAGAGCTGGCGGTTCGCAACGTGGGAAACCGCCTGCTTGCCAGTGTTGTGTGGACCATGGGAATTGCCGGTCTGCTGCTGCTGGTTCCGATCGGCAGTTGGGCCTGCCTGTTTGCAGACAGACAGGCGGTCGGTGCCAGACTGGTGGCTGCAGCCATTGTCAGTCTGCATCTGGTGCACATTCCGTATTGGTACGATGGCATTCTGCACTGGCACTATGTCTTCGAAACCAGTCCCCTGCTGATCATACTGGCAGCGGGTGGGATTCAAGCCGCACTGAACACGATGCAGCACTGGGTCCGGCGGCCCGTTGCCGTGGGCTGGATGGCTGCATTCCTCGGGGCGGTGCTGATTCCTGCGTGGCTGGATGCAGAAACTCTATGGGGCACATCACGAGTGACCATGGCGATTCAGGAACAGAGTTTTTCGAGAGTCCGATATGAACTCTTCCGCCGAATGACAGAATCTGCGGCAGTGCAGCATCCCTGTCTGATTCTGATCGACGAACGCCGCGCGGATCCCCAATTGAGTTATGTCGTCAATCGTCCCGACTACACGGGGAATGTGCTCATTTGTCGGTATCCCGAGGATGCAAAACAACTGCAGGACCTGCGCACCGCTTTTTCAGACCGCAACTTTTACACCTTTGATCCGGACGCCTTCACGCTGACAGCGTTGCCGCCGACCAGGTAACAGAGCGAACGCAACCAACACGAGAATTCTCTGGCTTCCCCGCTGGCCCGCCGACGCAGGACGCGGTACTCGAAAAAAGAAGGGCCTTTTCAAGGGTACCCTGCCGAGCCGCGACGGTAACGGAGCGGAACAACGGGCGCAGCAGACCATGCGCGACCATATTTTGCGATCGTCCAGAACAACACCGCATCACAAAGCTCGAACCCCACCCGATCGGGCGGAAGGCCGCGTGG
>JALQWE010001051.1 GCA_023258825.1 Planctomycetaceae bacterium
AGCGAGCTTCAAGCCGGCGTTTGCGCTGCGCCAGGCTTGGCGCTCCACCACTGACTATGGCGCTGCCCTGCAAATGCCAGGAACCCGAGCACAGCACGCCCATACCACCCTTTACAAATCGACCACCCTTGCTCATTATTTGAATACTTTAAAACTCAAATAGGGAGCCATCATGGCCGAAGCACTGAAAGCGATGGCGCGCACCGGACAGCTGGAGGATGCGCCCGTGGTGGTCTATGTGCAGCAGCTGCTGGAACAAGCTGTGGCCTTGCACGCTTCTGATCTGCACTTTGAGCCGTATGAACACCATTACCGCGTGCGTCTGCGCATCGACGGTCAGCTGCGCGAGGTTGCCACCACACCCTTGGCTTACCGCGACCGGTTGGCTGCCCGCATCAAGGTCATGGCTCGGCTTGATGTGGCTGAAAAGCGCCTGCCGCAGGACGGGCGCATCAAGCTGACTCTGCAAAGCGGCCATGCGCTAGACCTGCGCGTGAGCACCCTGCCCACCTTGTTCGGTGAGAAGGTGGTGGTGCGCGTGCTCGATGCACGGCAAGCCCAGCTGGACCTGGCCGCGTTGGGCTACGAACCGCAAGACCTGGCCTTGCTTGAACAAGCCATACGCCGCCCGCACGGCATGGTGCTGGTCACTGGCCCTACCGGGTCGGGCAAAACCCAATCGCTTTATGCATGCCTGAACCAGCTCAACACGGCCGAGCTGAACATTGCCACTGTAGAAGACCCTTGTGAGATCCAGATGGACGGCATCAACCAGGTCAAT
>JALQWE010001052.1 GCA_023258825.1 Planctomycetaceae bacterium
GTGCTGATGTTGCCCAGTGAGTACTGAGCTGAAAGCTGCACCAACAATCAGGTGCTGCTGGCGCAGCTGTCAGACTATTCAGGTCAGACGGCTTCATTTCATCATCAGCTTTATGGCATCACCTTCGAAGCGAGACAAGCTCGCTTGTGATTTCACTGATCTCCTTCGCTACCGCTCAAGATCAGTTCATCACTGACTTCTTTTATTTCCAGGGTCTGCAATGGTCTATGCCTTGATCGGAATTGATTGATGACATTCGATAGATTCAACCCACACTGAGCCTTGTTACCAGGCTCAGTTACAGGTATTCGACTTCGATGAGTTCGTTACCACAGCACTTGAGTTCAACCCGTCGGGGTAAGGGCGGTTTCGCGGTCTCCTTTTATGAACTGCAATGAAACGCGACACATGAAACAGCCCAAGTGCCGACCGTTTCGGTGTCTGCAAGTTATCAGCGTCATTACTTGCTCGTGGTGCACAGGCCATTGCCCGTCACCTTTGTGCTTGAATTCCTTCTTGCGTCAATCGGTTGCAAAACCGACAGCATCCTTTCGGGTAGTGACGACAAGTCTCTGCTACCGCTCAGAATTTCCTTCCCTGTGACACCGTTGTCCAGTTACTGGGCGCCATATCGACTGAGTGACGCTGCTCGTTTTCGGTAGTGATGTTGTGCGCCGTGGTTTTCCTCTGCCATGGCTCACTTTCTATTTATCCCGCGCCAAAGAATCCCCAATATTTTTTCATTTGGCGGGATAAATAAATGTATGAAGAACTACATT
>JALQWE010001053.1 GCA_023258825.1 Planctomycetaceae bacterium
GGGCGCGTGCTGCAGTTGCAGCCCCAGCCAGAGCGGCTTGCCGGCTGTCACGCCCTCGGGCGCATGGACCAGCAGCTCGGCCCGCACCTGGGCGGTCTTGACGACGCCGCCCCCCGTCAGGTCCAGGGCCAGCGAGGGCAAGGCCGTCACGGCCAGCCAGGCAGATATCAGAAGGGCAATCCAGTGGCGCATCATCGAGGCAGTAAATTGGGTGCGGATGGGACCTATCGCAGTCCTTCGGAGCGTTCAGGAATTCGGCGGCTAGGCCTTGCGAAATCACGTCGGCTGGGGATTAACTGAGTAGCAGTCATCCACCGCTGCGCGAGCCCTTAAGCAAACGCAGACCGTTAAACACCACCAGCAGACTGGCTCCCATGTCGGCAAACACTGCCATCCACATGCTGGCATCGTCAAAAATGGCCAGCAGCAAGAAGATCGTCTTGATGCCCAATGCCAGCGCGATGTTCTGCCAGAGTACTGCGTGAGTCTGTCGCGACAGCCGTATCATCTCGGGCAGGCGACGCAGGTCATCGTTCATCACCACCACATCAGCCGCTTCCATCGCGGTATGGGTGCCTGCCGCCCCCATGGCAAACCCGATGTCGGACTGGGCCAGCGCTGGGGCGTCGTTGATGCCATCGCCTGCCATGGCCACTGGACCGAAACGTTGCTTGAGTTCCAGCACCGCCTGCTGTTTTTCCTCCGGCAGGAGGTTGCCACGCACCTCGTCAATGCCAGCCTGCGCTGCGACCGTGCGCGCCGTGGCGAGGTTGTCG
>JALQWE010001054.1 GCA_023258825.1 Planctomycetaceae bacterium
CGTCTCGGAGGGATGACATACGCTGCTCGCCGGTGTGGTGGCGAGCACTGAACGCACGTTTCGGCGGAGCGAAACGCGACAATATTCATGGGTTCATGGCAGCGCTGGTGGCGTGACACACAGCACCCACCAGAGTTTCGGGCCAATCGGAGTTACGCTGATCGAAGTCAGCTGACCATCTTCGGGATGCACACGAAAGACTTCCAGTTCTCCGGTGGCTTCTCCAGCCGCCAGCAGCCAGCGGCCGTCGGGGTCCAGATCAAAGGAGCGGGGGACAGATTGGGTGGGAATGTTTCTGACCAGTTGCAGCTCGCCACCTGTTGAATCCAGTCGCACCAGAGCGAGGCTGTCGTGTCCGCGATTGGCCACGTAGAGAAAACGCCCGTCGGGATGCACCTGAATTTCCGCAGTGCTGTTCGCGGTCGAGGAATCCGGCGGCAGTGTGGAAACCGTCTGTCCCGGCTGTAACTGTCCGTCGGCCTGCTGACGATAGGCGGTTACAGAACTGCCCTGCTCGTTATTGATGTAAGCGATGGGTTGCGACGGGTGCCAGGCAAGGTGTCGCGGGCCGGTATTGGTCGGGCGTAACAGCTGCGGGGGCTGCAGAGCGGACAATTTTCCGGTGTCCGGGTGGAAGGCAAACTGAAAAATCGTATTGGGGCCGGTGTGAGGCACGTAGACGTGGTGATTGAGAGCATCGGGAACGATTGCGTGTGCCTTTTCGAGGGTTGGTGATTCAAAAACGGGTTTGGCGGAAAGAGTGCCGTCCT
>JALQWE010001055.1 GCA_023258825.1 Planctomycetaceae bacterium
GCTTGCCCGCTGTGATGAAAGAAATTCAACAGTATTTGCACAAAGACATCTTGACTGTCAGCGGCAAGAGCGTTGCAGAAAATGTGGCCAGTGCAGAAAACTACGATCCGCGCGTGATCAAAACGCTGGCAGCACCCTTCAAGGAAAAAGCCGGCATTGCCATCTTGCGTGGCAACTTGGCACCTCGCGGCGCCGTGATCAAACCCAGTGCAGCCACACCCGCATTGATGGTTCACACCGGCCGTGCCGTGGTGTTTGAAGACAGCGATGATTTCCACAAACGCATTGACGATGAGTCTTTGGATGTCGATGAAAATTGCATCTTGGTTTTGAAAAACTGCGGCCCCAAAGGTTACCCCGGCATGGCCGAAGTCGGCAATATGCCCCTGCCGCCCAAGGTTCTGCGCAAGGGCATCACCGACATGGTGCGCATCAGCGATGCACGCATGAGTGGCACCGCCTACGGCACCGTGGTCTTGCACACCACCCCCGAAGCAGCCGACGGCGGTCCTCTGGCCGTGGTTCAAAATGGTGACATGATCGAACTCAATGTGCCCGAGCGCAGAATGCAATTGCTCATCAGCGATGAAGAACTGAAAGCGCGCTTGGCCAAATGGGTTCGCCCCGAACCGCCGCTGAAGTCAGGTTACTGGAAGTTGTATGTGGACACAGTTCTTCAAGCCGACGAAGGTTGCGACCTCGACTTCCTGGTCGGCAAGCGCGGTGCCTTTGTGCCAAAAGACAATCACTAATTCCCTATTTCCAT
>JALQWE010001056.1 GCA_023258825.1 Planctomycetaceae bacterium
CTCAGATACTTTGTTGAAGCGATCAAGGAGGGCAATAGTTTCGGCCACTCCCTCTTGCACATTTTCCAAAACATTTTTATCTTCACTAAGCGGCGGCTCTTGTAGCAAAATCCCCACGCTATATCCAGGGCTTAAATAAGCTTCACCATTTGATGGTTGTTGCAGCCCTGCCATAATCTGCAAGACCGTTGATTTTCCAGCGCCATTTGGTCCAAGAACGCCGATTTTTGCCCCGGGCAGAAACATCAAAGTCACATCATCAAGAATGACCTTATCGCCATGCGCTTTACGCGCCTTCTTCATTGTGTAAATGAACTCTGCCACGAGGCGAAACCTTATCGTTTATCCGAGCATTACTTGGCACTAGATAGACTTAGGTCGTTAAATGCGCCCGTAGCTCAGTTGGATAGAGCACCCGCCTTCTAAGCGGGTTGTCGCAGGTTCGATTCCTGCCGGGCGCGCATTGTTTTTGGGCAATAAAAAATCCCAGGACCCCTCGAAATCCCAGGATTAGTTATTTCTTTTAGGAGTTAACCCATCTTGCCGGTTACGTAAGCCTCGGTTCTCTCATCATCTGGAGTACTGAAGATCTTCTTAGTGTCATTAAATTCCACAAGCTTTCCAGTGCGGCGATCTGAAGTTAAATTAACCTCTGTTACATAAAAGGCAGTGTAGGAACTTACGCGAGCGGCCTGCTGCATATTGTGAGTAACAATTACGATAGTGAAGTCTTTCTTAAGCTCTGCCATCAACTCTTCAAT
>JALQWE010001057.1 GCA_023258825.1 Planctomycetaceae bacterium
CCGCGTCCTTCTGGTCATAGGCCCCAGCATCGTCCTCAAACGTCACGTGGCGTTCGGAATAGAGCGAGTTGGGGCTCTTGCGGCCAACCACGCTGGCATTGCCCTTGTAGAGCTTGAGCCGGACCGTGCCGGAAACCTTTTCCTGGCTGAGGTCGATGGCGGCCTGGAGCATTTCGCGTTCCGGCGCGAACCAGAAGCCGTTGTAGATCAGCTCGGCATACTTGGGCATCAGCTCATCCTTCAGATGGGCTGCGCCGCGATCCAGCGTGATCTGCTCGATCCCGCGATGGGCGCGGGCGTAGATTTCGCCGCCGGGGGTTTCGTACATGCCGCGGCTCTTCATGCCGACGAAGCGGTTCTCGACCAGGTCGAGGCGGCCGATGCCGTGCTTGCGGCCCAGATCGTTCAGCGCGGCCAGCAGGGTGGCCGGGCTCATCGCCACGCCGTTCAGCGCAACGCCGTCGCCGCGTTCAAAGTCGATGGTGATATATTCCGGCTGGTCGGGCGCGTTTTCCGGATTGTCGGTGCGCGAATAGACATAGTCCGGGGTTTCTTCCCACGGATCTTCCAGCACCTTGCCCTCGGACGAGGTGTGCAGAAGGTTGGCGTCGGTCGAGAACGGGCTTTCGCCGCGCTTGTCCTTGGGCACCGGGATCTGGTGCTGTTCGGCCCAGTCGATCAGGGCGGTGCGGCTGGTCAGGTCCCATTCGCGCCAGGGTGCGATCACCTTGATCGAAGGATCGAGCGCATAGGCCGACAGT
>JALQWE010001058.1 GCA_023258825.1 Planctomycetaceae bacterium
AAGGAACTTGTGCCGCACATTGACGCAAGCTTTCGCACAATTGCCACACCGGCAGGACGGCTGATCGAGGGCTTCAGTATGGGCGGATACGGGGCCGCACGACTTGGCTTTAAGCATCCGGACATCTTTCATGCCGTCTCGCTGCTGGGCAGTGGCCCCCTGCAGCCCGAATTGACTCAAACGCCTCGGGCAGGACGCCAACGGGCAGCGGAAATTCTGCAGCGAGTCTATGGGGGCGATCAGGAATACTTCCGAACCGTCAGTCCGCGGCGTCTTGCTGAACAGAATGCTTCCGTACTTGCTGCCGGCTCCCTCATTCGTCAGGTGTGTGGCGATCAGGACGAGACCTTTGCCAACAACCGCAGCTTCCACGAACATCTTGAGCGTCTGAAGATTCCCCACGCATGGATCATCCTCGAAGGTGTCGACCACGATCCGCTGCGGACACTGTCAGCGCTCGGCGACGCCAACTGGACGTTTTATCAGAACGCGTTTGGTCAGATCGGCACAGAAATCCGTAACAGCAAACCTGATATCGAGCTGACATTGCAGGTGCAGGAACAGACTCGTCGGGCGATTGTGGTCAATGCTCCCGCAGATGACTCTAAACGGCCCGCCGTGATTGTGCTGCACGGTGGCATGGGGAATGCCGCTGCCATGCGGGCTAACTCCGGATTCGATGCGGTGGCCCGGGCCAATGGCTTTATGGTGATCTATGCCGAGGGAACCGGTTTCGGGAATGAC
>JALQWE010001059.1 GCA_023258825.1 Planctomycetaceae bacterium
AGCATGATGCGTGGACGCATCACATGACGCAGCATTTCCTTCGATGTGTAATGCTTGCTCACCGAATTTTCAGTGGCATAGCGAATCAGGCCACGTGGATAATCCATTTTGTCCATGATGTCATTGCAGGCATCAATGCACAAACCACAGCCAATGCATTCGTACTGCAGACCATTACGAATATCGATACCCGTCGGGCACACCTGCACACAGACTTTACAATCGACACAGTCGCCCAAGCCCTTGGCCTTCGCATCATCCGATTTGCGTCGCGGTCCACGATTCTCACCACGGGCGGCATCATAAGTCACAATGAGTGTATCCGGATCGAACATCACCCCCTGGAAGCGGGCATACGGACACATGTACTTACAGACTTGCTCACGCATAAAGCCGGCTTGCAGGAAACAGAAGGCACTGTAGAACACCACCCAGAAAGCCGACCAACCACTAATCGTCAGCGTGAGAAGATCCTGCATCAGATCACGCATCGGCATGAAATAGCCGACGAAAGTGATACCCGTCCACAAAGACAGGATGCCCCACAGGAAAAACTTGCTGGCTTTAATGCGGAACTTGCGACCTGACATGGGTGCCTGATCGAGCTTCATACGGGCGTTACGATCACCCTCAAGCTTGTTTTCGATCCACATAAACAGTTCGGTATAAACCGTTTGTGGGCACGCATAACCGCAGAACAATCGACCCGCTGCAGCCGTAAAAAGGAATAAACCAAATGCC
>JALQWE010001060.1 GCA_023258825.1 Planctomycetaceae bacterium
AAGAAGAACGTGCGTGGTGGGCCTTCCAGCCGATTCGCCGCCCTGAGATTTCCCAGTTCGACAGCAGCTGGCGAGTTCGCAGTGCAATCGATGCGCTCTTCATGCAGCAGATGCAGCCACTGGGCCTGAAATTCTCACCGGATGCGGACCGAGTCACACTGATTCGCCGCGCGTATCTGGATCTCCTTGGAATCCCCCCCACACCGGAACAGGTCGATGCGTTTGTTCAGGATCCCGCGGCTGATGCGTGGGAGCGATTGATTGACCAGTTGCTTGAGTCGCCGCAGTATGGCGAGCGCTGGGGACGTCATTGGCTGGATGTCGTGCGCTACGCGGACACTTGCGGTAACGCTTCGGACTATCCTGTGCCCCAGGCCTTCAAGTACCGGGACTACGTGATCAAGGCCTTTAACGCCGACATGCCCTTCGACCAATTCATCCGCGAACAGATCGCCGGCGATCTGCTGCCAGCCGCATCAGATCATGAGGGTTTCGATCATGTGGTTGCCACTGGTTATCTGGCCATTTCACGCCGTTTCGGCGGTGGCAAGGGGCCGGTGAATCTCACCATCGATGACGCCATCGACAACATGGGCCGGTCCTTCCTCGGTCTGTCGGTCGGCTGTGCCCGCTGCCACGATCACAAGTTCGATCCAGTGCCGCAGGCAGACTACTACGCGCTGTACGGCATCTTCAGCAGCACGACGTTTCCCCATCCCGGCGGCGAAGGCTTAAATAGG
>JALQWE010000105.1 GCA_023258825.1 Planctomycetaceae bacterium
ACGACCGGCCGCATTGAACAACTGCAGCAGCGGCTGCATTGGCGAATCGAGCCTTGCTGCTTCCGAGCGGACAACCAGCGTCTGTCCGGCTTTGAGTGGAATACGGAAAAAATCCACATCGGTCGCACCGTTCGCCCGCGCGTTGATGACTGTCCCGAGATTCACCGCAGTCGCCTGCGTGACCACGTTGTTGGGCTCGACTTCAGCAACTTCAGGCAGAGAATCCACTCGAAAGAGTCGCGGATTACTGATTCCAAACAAACCACGGACTCGAACGTCATAAAGCCCCGGAGGAACCTCTGCGGCGACATTGACGGAGAAAGAATTCGCGACTGGATTTCCGTTGGCATCCGTCTTAGGGACCGCGGTGATCCCGGGATGACTAAAGGTCATCTGATCCAGCTCATCCAGATCCGCTCCACCGCCGACGGTGACATCGACGGATGAGCCAATTCCGGCCCCGGGTGGAAACACGGACGTGATGCGTGTCTGCGGCAATTGCGCCTGCACGGCGGTGCAGAGGCACAGACAAGCGAAGGTTCGGAGAAAACAGGATCCGGTCATGAGGCGGGTTCCGGAGAAATTGAATGAGCGAAGCGGTGTTTCAGCAGCAAGTACAAGGCAGGTGCCAAAAGCAGACCGCACAGCGAACGGAGACAACAGTGATTGGAATCAGCAGTTCGGGGTGGAATCAAAGCCGGCAACCATCAACAGCCACCCGAACGTCCGAATACCCCGGCAATGTCTGATTTTCGTGAAAGGGAACACAGACTGTTGGCTGTCGATTCCAGCACCACGAGAACCAAACTTCAGACCGTCAGGAGGCAAACTGGCAGGTTCTCGGAGAGACGGAGCCACGTACCGTCTGCAGTACCAGGCACCGGTTTCAGCCATCGGTATAGCTGTTAGGCAGCTCCGAGCGTTGATCCCTGAGGCAGGTGAGCCGGCCATCCGAAGATGGCCGCTGCCCCAACAGCCTGCTGATCCGATCAGTGGTTGAACTGAAACTCCTTGGTGTTGATCAGCGCCCAGACGATATCCTCAAATCCCCTGCGAGGATTCTCTGTGTGTCGTTTGAGGTAGCTGACAGCGACTTCCAGTTCATCCGCAGCGGGTTCACGTGAAAAGACCCAGCGGTAGATTTCACGTACTTTGTCTTCGGTGGAGCGAGTTGTGTCGGCGGCCAGCTTTGCTGTGCGAGCTCCATCGCGAGCGATTTTGTCCTGAATTTCGCGTCCATTCAACAAATGGAGGCTTTGGGCCAGATTGGCATCTGTACTCCGCTCACATTCACAGGCTGTGTCACCTTTCGGCTGACCGAAGACCTGCAGGAAGTAGGTGGCGTTGGATGCATCGGCCAGCTGCATGGCGCGAGTGCCAGCGGGCATTCCGCCAAAGTTTTCGCTGGTCTCTGTGACCTGATGAAACGCATCGTACAGCACTTCCGCACTGAGCCGCCGGGGATAGTAGCGAGAGAAGTTCTGCTTATCGCTGGCATTGTAATCGTTCGGCAGTGCGCTGAGCTGGTAGGTTCGGCTTCTGCAGATCGTGCGAACCAGTTCCTTCAGGTCGTAACCAGACGCGATGAAATGCTGAGCAAGTCCATCGAGCAGTTCCGGATTGGCAGGTGGGTTAGTCGCCCGCATGTCATCTTCCGGCTCGACGATCCCGCGGCTGAAGAAATGCTTCCAGTAGCGATTGACGAGAGACTTGGCGAAGAATGGGTTCTCCGGGTTGGTCATCCAGTCGGCCAGTCGAACGCGTGGATCCTGGTCGGCTGCCACGTCATAAGCAGGGGCACCGAGCCCGGTGGGCTTGATCGCCTTACCGGAGCGGGGGTTTGTGGATGCGGCAACGCCTTCGTTGTGAAACACCCGACGATCGCGCATGTTTCCACTGGCATTCGGAATCGCCTTCTTGCCGACTCGACTGTAGAACGCCGCCATCCCGTAGTAGTCATCCTGACTCCATTTTTCGAACGGGTGGTGGTGACAGCGTGCGCATTGGATTCGCAGCCCCAGAAACAGCTGTGCCGTATCTTCGACCTGCTCTTCGACACTGTCGACATCGCGGTACCATGTCACGGCAGGATTGATCTGCGGATCTCCGCTGGCCGTCACGATATCTCGAACAAACTGATCATACGGCTTGTTGTCGTAAATCTGATCCCAGATCCAGCGGTGGAACAGCAGCGTTCCGGGACCGTCTTCTCCACCTTCACGGCGATTACGGAGCACGAAATTCCACTTGTTCGCAAAATGGTCGGCGTAGGCCGTGCTGTCCAGAAGACGATCAATGTATCGATCACGTTTGTCTGGTGTGGTGTCTGCCAGAAAATCGCGAACTTCTGCCTCGGAAGGAAGCATGCCGGCAATGTCCAGCGAGACGCGTCGAAGGAACGTGGCGTCGTCACAGACATCAGAGGCAGGAATGCCCAGTTGACGCAACTTGCCGAACACGGCGGTGTCGACCACGTTGACAGCCTGCGGCATGGCAGAAGTATCGGCTCCGAGCGGAATTGTTGCACGGAAAGTTGCCACCTGTCCCTGATACCGGGCCATGATGGCCACTTCACCGGACAGATCAAGAGTGCTGACAAGTCCGGTCACGGAAGATTCTGCCAGCTCGGCTTCATTGGGTTCGAAGAGCGCCATTCTGGTGACATCTTCAGTGGAGCCATCGCTGTAGGTTGCCAGCACGGCAATCTGCTGCTTTGAATTACGGGCCAGAGTCTGCGTTTCCGGCACGCAGCGGATGGACACGACAGATGGGTCAGATTCAGCACCGTAGGGCATTCCCTGTTCAATCCACTGCACCAGCAGATTGTACTCATAGCTGCCCGGTTCCATGCGTTTTCCACCACCATGGGGACTTTGGCCAACGGCTTTCTTCAACAGCAGACTTTCCTCGGGCATTCCCGGAAAAATGCGGCGCCCACGGGATTCCTTACGCAGGAATTCAAAGTCGTCTTCGGGATAGAAGCCCAGCAGCGACAAACGAAATCCGTTTTGTCCGCCGGACTTGCCATGACAACCGCCACCGTTGCAACCAAGTTTCGTGAAGATCGGCACAACCTGATTGCGGAAATTGATGGGCAGGGGATTTGCGAATCCGCTGACAGAAACCTGCAGAACAGCGGCCTGTTCGCCCAGTGTTGCGGTGACCTGCACCGGACCATCCCCAACTGGAATGGCCATGCCGGTGGAATCCACTGCCAGGACCGCGGGATCCGACACTGACCATGCAGCCTCGCGCGTCACATCCCGAGCGGAGCCATCGTCGCTGATTGCGGTAACGATCAGTTGCTGGCGAGCATCACGACTGCGAATCGCAATCTTTCCCTCGGACGCGGGACCGATTTCCAGTCGGGTCACTGCGGCGTCCGCAGTCAGAAGACTGCACAGCAACAGTGCCGGGACTGCACACAAACGAGCGAACATCATGAGATCACTCCTGCCTGGAGGGCTGAGCCGACATCATGTCGGCGCTTCGGTTGGTAACGTTCAGAGTGCAGACGCGATGGCCTGCCAGAGGGTTGATCAGGGATCTGAACGGTTGGAATATTGTGCAGACTATTTGCTGGGGCGCAGGAGTCAAGTGCTGAATCCCAGTTCTGTGGGGGTGCTCCGTTGCGTTTCAGAAACAGGCCATTTTTCCGTTGACAACCTGAAAAAAATCGTTGAGGGCGAATTCCCCCACCACTGAAACCGCGTTTTTTCTGAAATTCCGAGTCGAATTGGTGGAGCGGCGGACTGAACACAGGTGGGGACCTGCTGGTCTTCTGGTAAGTTTCGGGCAGCCGTGCGGAAATTTCTCTGTTTAGAGAAGTAAAATAGGCGGGATTCAAGCGAGGCGAACAGCGTGCAGGGCGTGGAGAGCAGGGTGGAAACCGCTTCAACGGCGGCCGAAATTTTCCGCTCTGTCCGTCGCGAATGACGCGGCTGCCGTTGCAATTGCCGGCCCGCGATCGCGACAATATGCCGAACGAACAGATTTCGGGTGAAATGCGATCGCCGGGCCGCGGTTGTCTCAGCCGAGTCCGTGACCCGACCATGGCTAGGCCACCCGGAAAGTCTTTTCGTCCCTGCCCCTTTTCGCCCTGCAGCCGGCAACATTCAGAATTGCCACTGCAACAGTCTCACCTCTGCGAAGGCGGTTCAACATGCTGCGTTCCTGTTTCAAAGTCGCTCGGCACTCTTCCCGACGCAACGTCGCGTTACAACCATCTGCCGTCGTGATGTTTGTATTCGCCCTGAGTTTGTTTATTGCCCTGACAACGACAACGGGATTTGCCACGCAGCCACCAGCCGAAGCCGCTCCAACGGAAACCGCCGATGAGCCGGTCACACCAGAGCAGGCAGAGTTCGTGCGTACCAAAGTCATTCCCATCCTTGAATCTCGTTGCCATGAGTGCCATGGGGACGCGGCTGAGATTGAAGGCGAATTGCGAGTGACATCGCTGGCGGCGTTGTTAGCGGGCGGTGAAAGTGGTCCGGCGGTTGTCCCCGGGGATCCCGATCGCAGCACTTTGATTCAGGCCGTTCGTTATGAGGCGTTTCAGATGCCCCCACGAAGCAAGTTGCCTGATGAGGAAATTGAAATCCTTGTGAAATGGGTTCGTGACGGGGCACCGTGGCCGGACGATGATGCGCCATCGGCCGTACCCGCGAAGAAAGCCGAGTTTCCGTTGGAGCAGCGAGTCGCCTCTCACTGGGCCTGGAAGAAAATTGAGCGTCCGCCGGTCCCCGCTGTGAAAGACTCCGAATGGCCGCGGTCCGACGTCGACCGATTTCTGCTGTCGAAACTGGAGTCACACGGTCTGTCACCGGCACCTGACGCTGACCGCAGGGTGTTGCTGCGACGAATTTGTTTTGACCTGACCGGACTGCCGCCTTCGCTTGAACAGCAGCAGCAGTTTTATAGTGACCCGGCACCGACTTCGGTGGCCGCTGAAAAGCTGATCGATCAGTTACTGAATTCGCCTCAGTTTGGCGAGCGGTGGGGGCGACACTGGCTGGATCTGGTTCGCTATGCGGAAACACTCGGCCATGAATTCGACTTCCCTTTGCCACACGCGTGGCGTTATCGGGACTACGTCATTCGTGCCCTGAACGCCGACATTCCGTATGACCAGTTTGTTCGCGAACACATTGCCGGGGATCTGTTGCAGCAGCCTCGTACTCGCCCTGACTCGGGGACGAACGAATCCATTGTGGCCACCGGCTTCTGGTATTTGTGTGAAGACAAACACGCGCCGGTGGACGTGCGTCTGGAAGAGGCGATGCGGATTGACAATCAGATCGATGTCTTTGGCAAGACCTTCCTGGGGCTGACGATTTCCTGTGCGCGGTGCCACGATCACAAGTTCGACGCGATCACGACGGAAGACTATTACGCGTTGTCCGGGTTTCTGCAGAGCTCACGCAGGCGGATAGAATGGCTGGATCCCGGTCAGCAGCAGCAGACATTGATTTCCGGAATTTCGCAGCAGCGTGCAATCGCCGACGAAGTGCTGCGGCCGCAACTCCTCGCATGGAACGAGTCAGTGCTCAAGTCTCTGATTCAGTCAGTTATTGATGATTCCGTGGTAGTCGCGGCGCCGGCAACAGTCGAAATGCGAGACCGGCTGCGAGAAGTACTCAACGATCCCGCTGCACAAGCCCCCGGGCATCCACTCGCCCCACTTGCCAGACTGGTGAAAAAGCCTGACGGGGTGCCGACCGCGGAAGTGCTGGCAACATGGAATGCTGCGTTGAAGAGCGAACGGGATCAACATCAGCCTCCGCAGGCAATCACAGAATCAGCCAACTGGAAGCAGTTTGCGGATCTTCGGCAGGGATTGTCGGCAGGCTGGTTTGCGTGGGGGCAGGCCTTTGAGGGGCTGACGACGACAAAAGCCGAGACAGCCGTGGCCTCAGTGGACTGCAACGATCCCGGGCGGGCGATTCCAGTCGCTCTGGCCCCGGCAGCAACTCACGCCGCACCGAAGATCGCGTGGACCTGGCAGCAGGATCATTGTGTTCCCTCTGCCGGGGCTGCGGTCAGTTCAGCTGCCATTGCCCCTGTTCTGCGTGGTGCGCTGCATTCGCCGGAGTGGGAGTTGACGCACCCCGAAGTGCTGATTCTGGCAGCGGGTCGCGGGACCCGTGTCCGGCTGGTGATTGATGGTTACGTGATGAACGAGTTCACAGAGCTGCTGTTCTCGGGTATCCGGCAGCCCATTGAAACTGAGGGCCAGTTCCGCTGGATCCGTCTAGGCGGTGATTTGCATCGTTATCTCGGCCACCGCTGTCATCTGGAATTCCTTGACGAAGGTGATGGCTGGTTTTCCGTTCGAGAAATTCGTTTTGTGCAACCCGGGCAATCTTTCGAGGTTCCTCTGGAGGTACCTCAGGCCAGTCTGCGGACGGCAGACGCGGACAGTGAACAAACCTTGCTGAATCGCTGGTGCGAAGCCATGCTCCATGATGACGTCTGGCCCGCGTTGGCCTTATCGCTGGGGCTGATCAGCGACGATGCGGAAGGACGGATGCAGGCCGCTCTGGGTCGTTGGCGGGAATTGGCTGCGCAGCCGGTGGGTGGAGAGCCGGTGCTGGTGATGTGCGATGGCAGCGGTGAAGAAGAGCGTGTCTTCGTGCGCGGCAATCATCGCAATCTCGGTCAGGAAGCTCGCCGGCGACTGATGACAGCACTGGATCACGGTCGGCCGTTGCAGAATCCTGAGACGAGTGGGCGTCTTGAACTGGCGGAGCGGGTGTTAGCTGACGAAAACCCCTTTCCTGCCCGTGTTGCCGTCAATCGAGTCTGGCAACAGTTGTTTGGTCGCGGCCTTGTAGCCTCCTCCGACAACTTTGGTGTGCTTGGAGAAGTGCCCAGTCATCCGGAACTGCTGGATGCTCTGGCAGACGAATTTCGTAAGGACGGATGGTCCGTAAAGCGACTGATCCGGAGATTGATGCTGACCCGTGCCTATGCGATGAGCAGTGCGAGAACTCAGCAGGCGGAGGAACAGGATCCACTGAACCTGCTGCTGCACCGAGCCAATGTTCGTCGCCTGGAAAGTGAAGCGATTCGAGATTCCATGCTGGCGATTTCCGGTCGACTGGACCTTGCTCAGTTTGGTCCCCCGGTACCCGTCTTTCTGACACCATTTATGCAGGGGCGCGGACGTCCGGGGCAGTCGGGGCCGGTGGACGGTGGCGGCCGTCGCAGCATTTATCAGGCTGTGAATCGCAACTTTCTCAACCCCTTTATGATTACCTTTGACACCCCCCAGCCTGCCACCGCTGTCGCTCGCCGCAGTCGATCCAATGTGCCTGCACAGGCACTGATCATGCTCAACAGTGAATTTGTGCATGATCAGTCGGCAGTCTGGGCTCGTCGACTGGTTTCCACAACACCACCGGAAGGCGTTGTGGACACGGCATGGAGGCAGGCGTTCGGCAGAAGTCCGGAGGCTTTGGAAACAGAATCGGTAATGGCCTGGCTGGATGCTGTGGCAGCGGAGCAGAATATGTCACGTCAGGACGCCCTGAAACATGAGGCGATCATCACGGACTTGTGTCACACCCTGCTGAACAAGAAGGAACTGATTTATCTGGAGTGATCAGAGCCGGGCCAAAGCCTGAACCGTGTCTGCTCAGCCGCAAACCCCACGGACTTTGGTCTCCGCGTGTCTGATTCTGCGCCCCGATTTCAGGGCGTTCAGTGGCCTGAGTGCAATTAGCCCGGTATTCTACGCCAGCGTGTTCAATTCCGGTCCATGAGGATTCGTGGGACTTTACGATGTTGCTGGCCTTGTCTGCTGCCTGGATCCGCCGTCATCTGCTGCTTGTTTTCTGGGGCCTGGTGATCGCTACGGCCGGAGGCTGTCAGTCAGGCAATGGGCTGGATGTCACGCGTGCCCGGGAGATTATTGATCTGCAGAACCGGGGCCTGGGATTCATCGAGAACAAGCAATGGCAGGAGGCCGATCAGCCCCTGCTGCGATTGACGCAATTGCTACCGGACAACGTCAAAGCGGCAAGGAATCTGGCTATCGCCCGGGTTCTGATGATGATTGACCGCACGACGCCATACGCCGAGTCGGATGATGCAAAGAAATTTGCAGAGGGCCTCGCCAATGCCAACGCCGCCGTTTCCGCCTACAAATTGCTGGCGGAAAAGGCGGGGCAAGAAGAACAGGCGATTGCCTTTTTGCTGGCGGGCAAGTTGGCCGTTTTTGAGGACAGTCCGACGCGGGATCGCATTGGGCAGGGGCTTGAGTCTCTGAAGCAGGCGATCGAATTTTCCGGGGACCGACCGGAAATGTGGTACGCCCTGGCTCTGGCCCTTGAATCCCATCGGGACTACGCCGACGGACCGGAACTGATCGAGTGTCTTCAGAAGGCGTCAGAACGGGCCCCTGAGAATCTGGCGGTCGTCACCAAACTTCTGGAAAAACAGGCGCTCGGATTGAACTCCCGTATTGCCGAAACCAAAGCGTTGTCGACGGGTATTCGCGAGACACTCAATCGAGTGAGCGTTCTGATGCAGCCGTTGAATGCCGCGATCCTGAAGCAGAATCGTGTCGACGTGACAGATATGATCACCAAAGCACTGGCTCAGGCACCGCCGGACAATCCGACTTCGCTGTTGGGACCGGCCATGATGACCAAGAACCTGCTGCTCCCGGAACTGGCTCAGCAGATCGACATGCGTCGTATTGACCTGAACCTGCTGGAATACATTGTCGTTGATCTTGTTCCATCGCTGTCCCTGTCGCCTTCGGTTCGCAGTCAGTTGTTCGAGCAGGTTGTGCCGACGGTGTTGACTGGATTTCAGACCAGCTCTGAGGTTCCTGCGGTGAAGGACGCACTGGACGTTCAGTTTGCGGATATGAATCTTGATGGGCATGATGACATCGTGGTTGTCAATTCAGCCGGTGTACAGGTTTACGGGCGCAGTGGCGGCACCGGTGAATGGACACTGCAGTGCGAGTCCACGGGAGATCATGGCGTTATTCAGGGCCTGCTTCTGGTGGACATTGATCGTGATTTTGACCGCGCCCGTCTGGCGGATGTGAAATCTGCGATTCAGCTTGTGGATCGGGAAGGGGACCGCCGGACGGTTCCTGAGCTGGCCGGCGAGAGCCGCTGGTATGACACGGACCTTGATGCCGTGATCTGGAGCGATCGGGGCGTTGTGGTTTTGCGAAATGAGAAGAATTCGGAAGGTCAGCGAAGTCTGACTCCGGTTCCTCAAACCGCCACGGCTGTCGGCGTGCGAACGGCAGTTGCAGCGGACCTCGAGGCCGATGGCGATCTGGATCTGGCCTTCGCGACGTCCGAGGGACTGACCGCGTGGAGAAACATGGACGGGACCACCTT
>JALQWE010001061.1 GCA_023258825.1 Planctomycetaceae bacterium
GTTTCCTTGAGACGTTTGGCAACGTCTTTGAGCTTTTTCCCATCGATGCAGAAGACGTTGTACTTCGTGAAGCACATTGGAGTACGTGTCTCGATACAGTCCGGAAACATCTCCATCAGGGGTTCTATGCTGTTGCACACCAGAGCGTTGGAGAGCGATTGCCGCACGCGACGAATTTTTCCGTAGGTCGCCTGATCGGAAACGTTCAGCTTCCCGGCATTCCGAGCGGATTCGATCGCTGCGTTACCAACGGCCTGGTGCTCAACGACGGCCGAATACATCAGTTCGACCAGTGTGTGAAAGGTGATCTCCCGTTCATACGATGCTCCGCGGTGCTTCTCGTACAGCGCCGCAATACGTTCTTCACTGAACAGGAAGGACAATGCCCTCAGCACTCCCTCTGCCACCGGAACTCGCCGTATCGCTTCCAGCGAAAATTCATCCTGAATCATGCAACACATCCTTGTTGTTATTGCCCAAGACGATACTAGCAAACAACTTAGGATGTGGAAAGATGTTTAGAGCAGTGGGGCGAGGTTCCACCCGAGCCGCATGCATGTCGTCGAAAGACCACGGTTCCAACTAAGCCGGTAAGCAACGTTCGCGGCTCGGCAGGAGCACTCGCCCTCCCGTTCTGCACTCGCCCTGCTGCTTTGAACGCGGTGCCCCGATTTGAACGCCGAATGCTGCGTCTGCCTACCGGATCTTTTGATCGGGCAAGGCCTGGCCGATGCCTT
>JALQWE010001062.1:0-423 GCA_023258825.1 Planctomycetaceae bacterium
ATCAATATGCTAGCATTTTTCAATATATACACATTTGACCTATCAACGTAGTAGTCTTCTACGATTTTTTTTGGAAAATATCTTTTGAGATTAATTTCTCGCTTATATGCTTTCAGCGATTCTTTCAATGTAACGTAACTACCCGGCAATGCTTTTGATAAACAACCGGTACATCAGAGGTTACCCCTCCTCAATCCTCTCGTACTAAAGTCGGCTTCTCTCAATTTTCCTACACCTACAACAGATAGGGACCGAACTGCCTCACGGCGTTCTAAACCCAGCTCACGTACCACTTTAATCGGCGAACAGCCGAACCCTTGGAACCTGTTTCAGCTCCAGGATGTGAAGAAGTTCATTACGAGGAAGCTTTTCTAAAACATCTAAGTCACACACAACAGCATGAGGAGCATAGAAAGAACCAAC
>JALQWE010001062.1:433-736 GCA_023258825.1 Planctomycetaceae bacterium
ACCCTTGGAACCACTTTCAGCTCCAGGATGTGATGAGCCGACATCGAGGTGCCAAACGATTTCGTCGATAAGAACTCTCAAAAATCATTAGCCTGTTATCCCTAGCGTACCTTTTATCCGTTGAGCGATAACTTTTCCACACAAAATTACCGGATCACTATGGCAAACTTTCGTTTCTATTTGACATGTCTGTCTTATAGTCAAGCAGGCTTTTACCATTACACTCCACAACTGATTTTATATCCAGTCTGAACCTACCTTTGCACTCCTCCGTTACTCTTTGGGAGGAAACCGCCCCAGTTA
>JALQWE010001063.1:0-263 GCA_023258825.1 Planctomycetaceae bacterium
GACGTCTCTGTTGGCTACCGCGGTGCAGGAGATGCGACAGGAGTGGCAACTTGCCGAATCCCAGTGCGTCCTTGGGGGCTTTTCGCAGGGGGCCATGGTCAGTACGAACCTGACACTGGAATGTGCGCTGCAACCCGCTCTGCTGGTGTTGTTTTCAGGAACCCTGCTGAATCGCGAGCGCTGGCGGCAACTGGCTCAGGATCACCCCGGTTGTCCGGTGCTGCAGTTCCATGGCGACCAGGATCAGATCCTGCCGATTCAAC
>JALQWE010001063.1:304-733 GCA_023258825.1 Planctomycetaceae bacterium
GAGTGAATTGTTGGCGTCGGCCGGATTTTCCGCGGAATTTCAGCAGTTTCGGGGGCCGCACACCATTCCTATGCAGGCGCTGGGCCGTTTTCAGGAACGACTCGAACAGATTCTCGCTGATCGATAAAATGCGTTGAAACTCGCTGGCAGGTCGACCAGCCCTTCGATTTAGCGGCAGCCGGATTCAGAAGGTTCACCAGCATCATGGTTGCACAGCGAATTCTCTGCCTGCGTTTGCCAAACTGGCCGATTCAGGTGTTGCGACGACGACTGCACCATCAGCATGGAGACGTACCGCCGGTCGCCCTGCACACCGCTGTTCGCGAAACAGAAGGGATGGCCCACGGGCGAGTAAAGTCGCCATCCACCGACCTGCAGTTTCTTCGGGAGATCTTTCCCTCGGCGCGTTCCGGTCCCACAATTGTTGCG
>JALQWE010001064.1 GCA_023258825.1 Planctomycetaceae bacterium
TGGCTCTTGTTGCCGTGCAAAGCCATGGCTTTGACGCCATTCTTGGTCAGGAAGTCGGCCACATTGTTGGCGCCGAACTTGGTGCGGGTGAACACCAGCACCTGGCTCCAGTCGTGCTTCTGGATGATGTGCAGCAGCACGTCTTTTTTCTTGTTGCGGCCCACGGGGTGGATCACCTGCGTGATGCGTTGCACCGTGGTGTTGCTGGGCGTGACCTGGATGCTCTGCGGGTTCTTGAGCAGGTTGCCCGCCAACTCGCGGATCTCGTCGCTGAAGGTGGCCGAGAACAGCAGGCTTTGCTTTTCTTTGGGCACCAGGGCCAGCACTTTTTTCACGTCGTGGATGAAGCCCATGTCCAGCATGCGGTCGGCTTCGTCCAACACCAATATCTCGACGGTCGACAGGTCCAGGAAGCCCTGGCCTTGCAGGTCCAGCAAACGGCCCGGTGTGGCCACCAGAATGTCCACGCCTTTTTTGACCTTGTTGATCTGCGGGTTCATGCCCACGCCACCAAAGATCACGGTGGAGTCGAGCTTCAGGTATTTGCCGTAATCGCGCACCGACTCTTCGACCTGGGCGGCCAGTTCGCGGGTGGGCGTGAGCACCAGGGCACGGATGGCTTTGCCGCCAAAACGGTTTTTGCCCGGCTCACTCAAGCTCAGCTTGTGCAGCATGGGCAGCGTGAAGGCGGCGGTTTTGCCCGTGCCGGTTTGCGCACCAGCCAACAAGTCC
>JALQWE010001065.1 GCA_023258825.1 Planctomycetaceae bacterium
GGCCGGCCTCGCTGACCTGGCCGCCGGCGGCTGGGTCGAACGTCAGCTCGACCCGGGTCTGGCGCGCGGCGTAGTCGCGCTGCAGGCCATCCGCCTCGAGCGGGCTCGGCGCCATGCGCACGAAGTGCAGCCAGCCGAACTGCGTCGGCAGGCCGAAGCCGAAGCGATCGCCGAGCGAGAAGCCGCAGGCCGGCGTCGTGCGCCCGGGCGGCAGCTTGAGGCTGCGGATGTCGAAATGCAGCTGGCGCGGTTCGGCCACCAGGGTCTCGCCGTCGATGAAGCGGATCTCGTAGTGGCAGCACTCGATCCAGGGCCGCGCCGCATCGGCCTGCTTGCCGACCAGCCGCCACTGGTGCGCCGGGCCGCCGAACAGGCTGGCGGCGATGCTGTCCTGCGCCTCGATCGCATGGAACAGCGAGTCGGTCGCGATGACGATCGGGTCTTCGGCGTTGCGGCCTGAGCCACCCGCGATGGGCAGATCCAGGCCTTGTTCTTTGAGCAGCAAGTCGCGCAGCATCGGGGTCCTGTCGGGTAGGGGCGGATTCCGGTCCGCCGTTGGAGCAAAGCCGCGATTCTCGCACCTGCTGCGCGCGACGGGATGGCGCACGATCTCAAGTAAACTCATCCGGCTAATTTCTGCTCAGACGGGTACCGGCTATGTTCGACTTCTTCCGCAAGTACATGAAGCTCTTCATGGGCTTGCTGTTCATTCCCCTGCTGA
>JALQWE010001066.1 GCA_023258825.1 Planctomycetaceae bacterium
GCAAGAACATGACAGACGAAGCGATCCCCAAGATGACGCGCCTAAGCCAGTCGATTGAGCGGGGGGCGTTGGCCGAAAGGAACACGAGCCAAGACGAAATGACCGCAGAAGATTATGAAGCAATCTATGGGTGGGGAGGCCAAGGCTAATGACTGACGAAGCAAAGGCGCTGGTGGAATGGTTCGACAAGACCAAGTGGGTGCAGGATAGCGTTCAGCCCCATGAACTTGGGCTGCACCGGGCTGATGTGCTGCGCAACCGTATCGAAACCCAAGCCCGCGAGATCGAGCGGCTCAACGCGATCCTGTCCGAACTGAACGACACGGACAAGATTATGGCGAACGCGCCGCACTGGGAGAGAAGCAATGACAAATGATCTGGTGGAGAAGCTGCGGGCGCTACACGTTTGGCCGCAAGTAGTGGCAGACGACCATGCTGATCTGCTCACACCTCGACGGATTGACAAGCTGTATGAAGTCGGGCGCGTCTCGCATGAAGCCGCCGACCTAATCGAAACCCAAGCCCGCGAGATCGAGCGGTTGCGGGAACGCTGGGCAATGATTGACCAGTTGCGCGGCGCGGAAGGTTGCAGCGTCGAGATCATTCACGACAACCCCGATCCCGGCGCATCAAACTGCGCGATCTACGTCACTGACAACTTTGGCGAGGACTACAGCACTTACTACGGTGACACCGTGGACGATTGCTTG
>JALQWE010001067.1 GCA_023258825.1 Planctomycetaceae bacterium
CTGGTCGCCATACTGCTGCTTGACGATGCTGAACGGGACCTTGCCCGGGCGGAATCCCGGCATCTTGACGTTCTTGCCCATGCGCTTCAGGCGCTGTTCCATTTCCTTCTCGACATTGGCGATGGCGATGGACAGGTCGATGCGGCGTTCGAGTTCGTTGGCTTGAGCGGTGGTCGCTTCCATGAGATTTCCTTGTGACTACGGCCGAAAAAATAAAGCTGGTAATTCTATCACGGCGCCGGAATGCGCAAGCTGCCGGATGGATATCGTCGGGAGAGGGCGGAAAATAAAAAAGACCAGTGCAGGACTGGTCTAATTTATTGATTCTTCGGGAAAGTTTTTGGGGCGACTGATGGGGCTCGAACCCACGACAACCGGAATCACAATCCGGGACTCTACCAACTGAGCTACAGCCGCCGCCGAAGAAGGCGCGCATTGTACGAACTTCCTAAGCTCCTGTCTACAACTTAAACACAGCCGACAGAGCTACAAGCAGCCGACAGGGGTAAGCATCCTGCAACGGACTGGGCATGATATTATTGCCAGCTTTATTTTTTCGGCTCCGTAGTCACAAGGAATACTCATGGAAGCAACCACTGCACAAGCTAGCGAACTCGAACGCCGCGTCGACCTCTCCATCGCCATCGCCGATATCGAGAAGGAAATGGAACAGCGCCTGAAGCGCATGGGCAAGAACATCAAG
>JALQWE010001068.1 GCA_023258825.1 Planctomycetaceae bacterium
ATTCATCATGATAGCCACCGATAACAATTGTATATTTTTTATTCACATTGAATTTCAGACATAAAAAAACCGCTTAACGCGGTATCTTTTATCTCGACCATCTTGAAGGAGATGGTCGGAGCAGTAGGATTCGAACCTACGACCCCCTGGTCCCAAACCAGGTGCACTACCAGGCTGTGCTATGCTCCGATTTCAACTTTAAAAGTTGGGGTGAATGACGGGATTCGAACCCGCGACAACTGGAATCACAATCCAGGGCTCTACCAACTGAGCTACATCCACCATCATTTTGATTCTTAACATCAAGCGACCAAATGGCGCGCCTGACAGGATTCGAACCTGTGACCATCCGCTTAGAAGGCGGATGCTCTATCCAACTGAGCTACAAGCGCGTTACTGATGCAAACATCATTTGCCTTGAAGAATTGGTCGGAGCAGTAGGATTCGAACCTACGACCCCCTGGTCCCAAACCAGGTGCACTACCAGGCTGTGCTATGCTCCGATTCATCTCAGCTTTCGTATCGAACATCGTTCGGTACGGTGTGCATTCTAGGCGTGACGCCCGGAGACGTCAACACCTATATTTAAAAAAAACCGAAAAAACGCTTCAAGCGTTTATTTATCAATCGCTTCAGACATTTTTTATACAAATTTTAACGTTTTAGTCCGGCACTAAAGTTCAGCATGCGATCTAGAGGC
>JALQWE010001069.1 GCA_023258825.1 Planctomycetaceae bacterium
CGGGGGCTGGCACCACGAAAGCCACGGGCACCTCGCCCCACTCCGCATCGGGCTGGCCCACCACCGCGACCTCGGACACGGCGGGGTGGGTGAGCAGCACCTCCTCCACCTCACGCGGGTAGATGTTGGAGCCGCCGCTGATGATCAGATCCTTGCTGCGGTCCTTGAGCGTCAAAAAGCCATCGGCATCGAGGCAACCCATGTCACCCGTCCACAGCCATCCGTCGCGAATGGCGGCGGCCGTGGCCTCGGGGTTGCGCCAATAGCCCGCCATCACGCTGTCGCCCCCAATCAGCACCTCGCCCACTTCACCTGTGGGCAGGTCGCGCCCTTGGGCATCGGTCACGCGGATGCGCACCGGCGTTTGCGCCACCCCCACCGACGCGATGCGCTCGGCACGACGCGGCTGATCCACATCGGCCAGCATCTGACGCGAGAGCGCTGTACCCACCATGGGGCTTTCACCCTGGCCATAAATCTGCACAAAACGTGGGCCCATCACGCGCAAGGCCCGCTGGATGTCGGCCGCATACATGGGGGCGCCGCCATACACAATGGTCTTGAAGGACTGGGCACACTGCTCGGGGCTGTGCCCCGCCGCTTCGGCCTCGTCCACCAGGCGCTTGACGATGGTGGGGGCCGCAAACAACGACAAGGGGCCCACCTTCTGGCCCAGCTCAAAGAGTTCGGCTGCGTCAA
>JALQWE010001070.1 GCA_023258825.1 Planctomycetaceae bacterium
ACTTGCCGTGCCAGCGATACTGATGTTGTATCTCTCTATACGATGTCAAATTCCGTCCGGTTGGACGATCAAACACACGCGCCGTGCGCTTGATGATCAAACCGTGTCCAAAGTGGTGGAGCCTATCGGGATCGAACCGATGACCTCCTGAATGCAAATCAGGCGCTCTCCCAGCTGAGCTAAGGCCCCGCAAGGAACGCTTGACGCATTCCGCTCTGTTTTGAAGGGATATGAGGACGGCCTGGCCGCGTTGATGAGCTTATGACTAAGCTCTGCTAAGTGATCTCTGTAGAGATGAGCAAGCTCGTCTCTGGTGAGATCATCCTTAGAAAGGAGGTGATCCAGCCGCAGGTTCCCCTACGGCTACCTTGTTACGACTTCACCCCAGTCACTGAGCCTACCGTGGTCGGCTGCCTCCATTGCTGGTTGGCGCACCGCCTTCGGGTAGACCCAATTCCCATGGTGTGACGGGCGGTGTGTACAAGGCCCGGGAACGTATTCACCGCGTCATGCTGTTACGCGATTACTAGCGATTCCGACTTCATGGGGTCGAGTTGCAGACCCCAATCCGAACTGAGATGGCTTTTTGGGATTAACCCATTGTCACCACCATTGTAGCACGTGTGTAGCCCAACCCGTAAGGGCCATGAGGACTTGACGTCATCCACACCTTCCTCCGGCTTATCACCGGCAGTTCT
>JALQWE010000106.1 GCA_023258825.1 Planctomycetaceae bacterium
GACGTTGTTCGCTGATCACAGGAATCCGTCGACCCGTTGCCCGAGCCTGAACGACAGAACGAGCCACCAGCGGCGTCGTATCAAACAGGCGTGTGTATCGGGGCGGTGGAAACTCGTCGAGCGGCCCTTCGATTCGCAGCCAGTCCACACGCAACCCCGGACCGGTGTATTCTTCTATCGGCTTGCGAAATCGTCGAATATCCCAGTGGGTCAGCAGGTTAATGACAAACGCCTGGCGAATTTCGAGGTCACATTCCAGCTCAATGACCGCAGGATCGCCGGCGGGAATATCCATGACGTCGTACAGCTCCGGCCCTTCACGACCACTCTGCTGAACCTTCATCAGCCCCACGGGAATGGACTTTACCCCATCTCCGACAGCGCACGCCTGCAGCTGAATACGGTAACGCCCCGCAGTGGCCACAGCTGGCGTGGCACACAGTCCGTACCGGGGAAGTCGCGTGTAGAAGATCAGTGAATCATCAATCAGACGGCAGGTCTTGCCCAATCCTTCGCGAAAATTGGGCCCCTTCTGAGTAATCTGCAGTCCCGTGCGAGTTTCCGTGAAAGGAATAGGTGGGCTGATGGGGACCACGGCAGCAATTGCCTTTGCTGCTGCTTCCTGATACCGAAGAAAATGGGTGGCCGAGAGATCCAGCCCGCGACTGTTGTTGTCAAAGCCAGCCGTTGGACTGTCTTCGGGCAGCAAGTCTTTCAGTGGCAGGCGAATGCCCAGCAGGTCGTGGAGAGCCTGCTCGTATTCGACCGCGGTGAGACGTCTCAGCAACACGCGTCCCTCGGCCTGCTGTCGCTGCCGCGAAGCCCTGGTCAACCACTGCTGCAATTGAGGGATACTGGTCTGCAGCAGGGACTGAGGTGGAGGTACCTCGGAGGGCGGGGGCATCGTTCCGGCGACCAGCCGATCATGGACACGTTCGAGGAGACTCAGCATTGCCGGATCGGTCGAATCGGTTGTCAGCAGGTCAAGGCGAACAGTTCCCGCGGCTGATTGAGCACCATGGCACTGCAGACAATGTCCGTCTATCAAAAGCTGCAGGTCGGTCAGAGCTGGAGTGTCTATGGAAGCAGCCGAATCGGGGACATCCGACTGCACCGCCATCGCCATCGGGCAGCTAACCAGACTGCCGAGAAAGGCTGCGACCGCGGACAACAACCACCCAGTTATTACACGAGATCGCAGTACGCTGTAGAGAAGTTGACAAGGCAGCATCGGGGAACCATCACTGGCAGCAGATGTTTGTTCCGCATTTTTTTCGCAGACGAGGTCTGCACTGCGTGGATTCTGAAGACAAATACGGAGTGAGGAAACTGAATCCCGGCTGGAAATCGGGGAGAAGGAAAAAATCGTCGGCGGGGGTCTGACTGAAAACAGGGACGTGCGAAATTTCCGCTCGCAAGGCCCAACAAGACGCCTGGGGGGCCAGCGATCCGATGAACAGACACCACGACTGCGGTTCCCCCACCTGTAAAGTCGCACGGTCACATTTGATTGCGGCAATTCAGGGAAACAGCGATCTCATGGGA
Organism: Planctomycetaceae bacterium; assembly: GCA_023258825.1. Classification (GTDB taxonomy): domain Bacteria; phylum Planctomycetota; class Planctomycetia; order Planctomycetales; family Planctomycetaceae; genus SXXK01. The sequence goes on from JALQWE010000106.1 coordinate 1,546, forward strand.
AATCGGGGAAACCCACGCAGCACGTTGTGACCTTCCCGCTTCCTGTTTTGTGTGATGGTGGCTGGAAATTCACTCGCGGGCCTGAGATGCTACGCGGAGCGAAGCGGCAGGCGGCCGTCGCTCAAATGACGGTGCCGCTAACAATTGGCAACTCTGCGATTTTCATGCGAAGCTTTCATCCGGGGGCGGATTATGCGGCGGCTTTGGCTATCTACGTGCCTTGTAGTGGCGGTACTTGGTACCGGGAGAACTCAGCTGTACGGTCAGACCACCGCCAAAGCGACAGCCAGTGTCAGTGTCAACGCCGGCGCCACTTCTCAACCAGCAGTTTCCAGAACCGGGGGCGTCCCGGACAATCCGGCAAACTCTACTCCCGCTTCTCAACAGAATCCTATGACAAAACGAGCCCTCACGGTTGAAGATCTGTTTGCGTTTCAGCGAGTTGGCGCACCTTCCCTCGATCCCCAGGGAACGTGGGTGGTCTATGCCAGCACGGAAATCACAGATTCCCGGGAAAACAAGTCGATTTCGCGACTCTGGGTTGCGCCAACAGACAATCAGACGCCTGCCCGACCACTGACAAACCCCGTGGGTAAGGATTCCAACCCCAAGTGGTCACCGGATGGTCGCTGGATTCTGTTCGAATCCACGCGCAGCGGAACCTCACAATTGTGGGTTATCAGCTCATTTGGCGGTGAAGCAAGGCAGTTGACGACCATCTCCACAGGCGCCTCATCGGCGATCTGGTCACCCGATGGAAAACGTATCGCGTTTGTATCAGCCGTGTATCCTGAGTTTTCAAGCCTTCCCTTTGCTGAAAGTGATCAGAAGAACAAAACGAAGGCTGACGAGATAGAAAAATCGCCGGTCAAAGCGCGGGTCTTCCGACGCTTGTTCTATCGGCACTGGGACAGTTACGTGGAAGATCGTCGTCAGCATCTGTTTGTGGTGGATGTGCAGGGTGAATCGAACTGGGAATTGAAAGTGGGAGAACCACGTGATGTGACGCCCGGCGATCGTGATGCGTACCCCACGTCCTCGACGTTTTCTGCACCTCAGGACTATTGTTTTTCCCCGGATGGGACTCATTTGATTTTCACGGCCGTGCCGGCAGAGAATGAGGCATGGAGCACCAACTATGATCTCTGCCGTGTGCCCGTCAATGGAGGCGCGGCACAATGGGAAACACTCACAGGTTCCAACCCGGCCGCCGACGGTCTGCCGGTGTTCTCGCCTTCGGGGACCAAACTGGCATTTCGCAGCCAGCGTAAGCCCGGTTATGAAGCGGACAAGTGGGAAATTAAGGTGGTGCCATGTCGACCAGACGGATCTCTGGACGGCGAACCCGTTTCACTCACGGCCGAAATTGATTTGTCCTTCGACGAACTCATCTGGAGAAGCGAAGAACAATTGCTGACCACGGCCGAGCTGCGGGGTGAGAAGCCCGTCTTTGCAATTTCACTCAGTCGCCCCAACGTAGCAGAGCAGGCCCAGTGCACTGGCACGATTTCCGGACTCGCAGTGTCAGCCGACGGCGCGGTGCTGGTGGGCAATCAGAGTCGGATGACGGCACCCAACGAAGTTTTCTCCACACTGCTGGAGAAAGAAGTTCTGCGGTCGCGAGTCCCCGGACTTAACCTGTCCCGGGCGAACAACGCGTTGCTGGAACAACTGGACATGCCCACGGCTGTCTCAGTGGATGTTCCAGGGGCAGACGGCGATCCGATGCAGATGTGGGTTCTGACACCCCCGGGATTCGATCGCAGTCGCAAATGGCCCCTGGCGTTCCTTGTGCACGGCGGGCCGCAAGGAGCCTGGGCAGACGGCTGGAGTTTTCGCTGGAATCCGCAGATCTGGGCAGCCCAGGGGTACGTGGTCGTGGCGCCAAATCCGCGGGGCAGCACCGGTTTCGGACAGAAGTACACCGACCAGATCAGCGGAGATTGGGGTGGACGATGTTACGAAGACCTGATGGCCGGGCTGGCATGGATGGAGCAGCAGGACTACGTCGATCAGGATCGTATGTTCGCAGCAGGGGCCTCGTTCGGCGGCTACATGATGAACTGGTTCCAGGGTCACACAACCCGCTTCAAAACTCTCATTACGCACTGCGGGGTGTACAACTTTGAAAGTATGTACGCGACCACGGAAGAACTCTGGTTTGATGAACATGAACACGGCGGCCCTCCGTGGGGAAGCAATCGGGCTTCTTACGAAAAGCACTCCCCCCATCGCTTCGCTGCCGAATTCCGCACGCCGATGCTGATCATTCACAACGATCTGGATTTCCGTGTGCCTGTCAGTGAAGGCGACCAGTTGTTTACTACGCTGCAGCGACTGGGAATTCCCAGCAAATACATCAATTTTCCGGACGAAGGCCACTGGGTCACAAAACCGGCCAACAGCAGGTTTTGGCACAATGAAATCTTTGCCTGGCTGAAAGAATATTGTCCTCCGGGACCACGGTAACCGGCTCCTTTCTGTAAGGTCGGAAATCGCGATGCACACTGTTCGCCGCGACGCGGCAAACCTGGCTAAAACAAACCGGGAGGCCGCGTCAAGTGCATCACTGTGCTGGACTTCGGAGTCCGTTAGTAGGTCTGATGGACAGCTGGTGTGGTGATTCCGATCGCATGGAGCAGCAGCGTACAGGCAGCCGTTGGCTGAGAATGAGACTTTGAACTCCACTGCTGATCGCCTTGCATTGGGATCCGTCCACCTCCGGGCTGATTGATTGAAGAGTTGTAATCATTTCCTGCAAAACTGCGAACAAAGTGAAAAAGAACGCCATGGTGACTGCTGACGAATTCGCCCACCAGATTTCTTCTGCCTCGGCAGATCGTGTGCTGGATCTGCTGGAGTCCGCGTTGATCAGCCAGAGGGATTTTCATCGGTTATTTGATGCGCGACTGATCCGGGTGCGGCAACGACTGGGTTTACGCATTACACAACCGACATCACTTAACGGCATTCCGTCAGAACAGGAAGCGGCTTTTCGTGAAGCCTACGCCGAAGCGGCCGCTCAGGTGGGCCAGCATTTTCTTGACTGTGGCATGCTGACAGATGCCTGGGCATACTTTCGGACTATTCAGCGGCCGGCACCGGTCCGGGCGGCAATAGAGCGTCGAATTGCCGAACTTGACGGCAGCCCGGGGCCGGAGTTGGACGAGCTGCTGAATCTGGCGTTGTATGAGGGAGCTCACACCGTCGAGGGCATCCGATTGCTGCTGAGGACACATGGCACTTGTAACACCGTCACCGCCATGAGTCAGGTGATCGGGCAAATGGCTCCGGACGAGCGGCGGCAGGCGGCGGCCATCATGGTCGCCCACCTCTACAGAGATTTGCAATCCAGTGTCAGTCGTGACGTCGAGCGTCGTGAGCCGGAGTTGAAAGCGGGCCAGTCGCTGCGCGAATTGATTTCAGGACGGGAATTTCTGTTTGCCGACGGAAACTATCATATCGACGTATCACACCTGCACTCGATTGTCGGCTTCGCCCGGCATCTGCATCGGGAAGATCCGGAGTTGCGGCAGGCGATCGAGATGAGCCTGTATGGCCAGCAGTTGAGCGAACATCTGCGTTATCCGGCCGACGTGCCGTTTGACGACTACTACCGTGCCAGCGAGTACTTTCTCAAGGCAGTGGCCGGAGAAGATGTGGACTCAGCTCTGGGCTGGTTTCAGGAACGGCTTGAGCAGGAACCTGACGACACAGACAAACGGATGATCGCATTTGTGATGATTGACCTGGCTCAGCGTGTCGGCCGATTGTCACAGACACTGGATGTCGCGGCCCCGTGGCTTAGTCGCATGGAAGACCCCAACGGGTTTTCGTTCTCAGCCGTGTGTGTGGAAGCCGGGCGACTGGATCTGCTGGAACAGGCCGGGCGGACCAACAGTGACCTGCTGGCACTGGCCACCGTCCAATTGCTGAAACCCCGACTTTAGCGGTCGGCAGCATTGAGCGTGCGGCTGGGTGTCAGCCGTCGACATGCAACCTTCAGGAGTGACCAGCTTGATGAAAATCTGTGTCATCACCGCGGGGGGCGCCGGGATGTTCTGCGGCTCCTGCATGCAGGACAACACTCTTGTGCGTTCGCTGCGCGCGGCAGGGACGGATGCATTGCTACTGCCAACCTACACGCCGGTGCGCGTGGACGAAGAGAATGTCAGTCTGCAACGCGTCTTCATGGGTGGCATCAATGTTTATCTCGATTCGCGTGTGCCGGGCTGGCGTTATCTTCCACCAATTCTGAAACGCTGGCTCGACAGCCCTGGCGTCGTCAGATGGCTTTCACGTCTGAACAGCAGCACCAGCGCTGCGCAACTGGGGCCACTGACCGTTGACCTGCTGAACGGTACCGCTGGACCTCAGGAATCTGAGATTACTGAATTGGTACGTTATCTGGCTGACGAACTGCGGCCTGACGTGATCATCTTCAGCAATGCCCTGCTGTCAGGTGTCGTTCCAGCGTTGCGAAAACGCTGGCATGGAAAACTGATCTGCATGATCCAGGGGGATGACGTTTTCTTACGTGACCTTCCGGAGCCGTGGAAATCCCGGGCCCTGGACCTGATTCGCCGAAACTGTGCCGAGTTCGAGCTGTTTCTGACACACAGCGTGTACTACTCGAACTTTATGAGTCACTACCTCGGGCTGCCACGCGAGCGGTTTCAGGAAACGCAGTTGGCAATCGAGACGCCCCCGGAACTGCCAGAACCGGACACGGAACAGGTCACCGGCAAACTCACCGTCGGCTACTTTGCTCGCATCTGCCCCGAGAAAGGCGCTTTCGCGTTTCTTGATGCAGCGGAGTCCATTCTGCCGGGATGTCCTGACATGCGAATGTTGATCGCCGGCTTCCTGCCGGGCCAGCACGCACAGCGATTTCAGAAACGTCTGAAACAGGTCACAGACCGTGTCGGTGCCCAGCTGCAGTGGCTGGGAAGTCCCTCAGACCGTGAGGGCAAGTTTCGTCTGCTGCGACAGCTCGACTGGTTGTGCGTCCCGACGGAATACCACGAACCCAAGGGGTTGTATGTGCTCGAGGCCGCATTGTCCGGCGTTCCCTCGTTGCTGCCTTCCCACGGCGCCTTTCCGGAACGAATCCGCGAACTGCAGGCCGGCGCATTGTATGACCCTGCAGTTCCAGGTAGCCTTGAAGTCGCATTGAAGAAATTACTGCCCACCAGGGATCCGGAACAGAGAAGACGGCTTCAACAGCGTTGTCTGCTGCAACACGGCATGGAGGTCGCCGGGAAAAAAATCCTGTCCACCATAAAGCAGTAATTCAAACGGCTTAGCGAAATACCCAACCAGTCAAAAATCGGCGGATAGAAAAACGCCCACCAATCCGCAGATTCTGCTGATTCCCAATATTTGTCCGCCCAGCAGGACAGGGAGTTCCCGTAAGTCAATCCCTTGCTGCGGCAGAATTCGGGGCCCGCAGTATCGAACAGGCAGGGCAAATCCGATAACGACGATACATGAGCGAGGCCGCCAGAGACGCAAGACAACAGCTGGCAACCTTGTTCGCATGTGGCGACTCTCGCAGCGCAAATGTTCCGCGTGGGGCCGTTGCCAGAACAGACACCCCTAGGGGATCCGAACAAAGAACCGACGCAGCCAAATAAAGACATGAAACTCCTGTTTTATCTGTAACAGGAGGAACCACGTGTTTTCTGATGGACAACACACCGGATTTTGTTTTAACATCAGTGCACAATTTGATTTCGAAACGTTGGGCAGCTCCGCGGCGTTCTCTGTGGGCTCCCGCCGTTCAGGTTACTTTTCAGGTGCATTCGGACCGCGTGTGTCCGAACATTTCTTGACTCGTGAAAGGCTTTGTGTAGTCCGAGTTTTCTCATGCCAAACGACTTTTCCCTGCCAGACGACATGCAGAATCGTGGTGACAAACGAAGCACAAGGGACCGCCGGAAGAAGGCCACTGGGCGTGGCTTTGATGACGACGCAGATGGCAGTCGCAGAAACGCGCAGCAACGTGATCGTCGACAGAACAAAAACTTTCGCGACCTGTTGTACGGAGAAGACGACGACGAATAGCTGGCACAGGAAACGCGGTATCAAGAATTCCGAAGTCCCCGGCGCTTGCATTGCTGGTCGGGATGGGTTTTACACAGCTATTGCTCACGATATTTTCTGTGTGCCCGGTGGCTGTCTTTGAACACTGCCGGGCCAACTCATCGCAGCAGAACTGCTCGGACAGGCTCACAAAGCTTCGACCAACCGTTGCAGGGCGTCAACGGTGATGATCGGGGTAAGAGTGAAAGCTTACGAGGGTTCAGCGGGACACAACTGCCTGCGGATGCACCCGGCCTGGGTTGACAAAGTGGGCACCAGAATTCTGGCAAGGCGCTGAACCCTGACAGATTCAGCAGGGCAGGGCAGGTCAGGGACCGATCGTTTTCCTGTTGCCACGTTCGGTCCCGTAAATGCTGTTGGAACCGCAACAAAGCGTCGCGAACCAGCACACAACAGCGGCCTCCAGTGGAAACAGCGAGTTGAGTAATCCGGGACTGTGTGGTGCAAACAGTTCCAGAAACAACAGGGCTGAGGCGAAAGGCGTCCTTGTCGCGCCGGCAAAGACGGCAACGAAACCGAAGCCGGCCATTTGGTCCACAGGAATTTCCATCGTTCGCCCCAGCGAATGTCCCAGGGCGGCACCGATGAAAAACAGCGGAGTGACTTCGCCACCTTTAAATCCGCTTCCCACGGTGACTGCGGTGAACAGCAGTTTCCACCACCAACTGAACCAATCAGCACCACCGCTCTGGAAGCAGGATTTCAAAGTCACGGCCACCGGTGAGTCAGGATTGGCGTCCACGCCCAGCCCGAGGTAGTCGCCGCGTCCCAGGGCGAAGGTCAGAACAATGACAACAAGTCCCCCAGCAGCAGGCCGCAGCCACGGTCGATGAAATCGTTCCTTCAGCTGGCTGCGGACAGTCTCGACCGCGGCCACAAACAGGCGGGCGGTCAAGCCAAACAGGCAACCTGCAAACATGAGCAGGGTCAGACGCCGTAGAAATTCCACGGAAATGAATCCGGGATGTTCTGACAGTGGAATTATGCTCACAATTGAATACACCGTATGGTGCGTTCCCCACGCATGTGCGACGACATCTCCGACCAATGCAGCAATCAGGCAGGGAAGCAGGGCACGCAGGTCCGGTCGTCCCCTCGCTGACATCTCGATGGCAAACACGGTTCCGGCCAGCGGAGTGCCGAAGACCGCACCGAAACCGGCGGCAATCCCGGAGACAAGCAGCATACGAGTGGATGAATGAGATAAACGCAACCGACGTCCGAGACTGCTTGCCAGACTGCCGCCTATCTGCACCGCCGTTCCTTCCCGCCCGGCCGATCCGCCGCAAACATGCGACAACAGGGTCCCAGCGAGCACCAGGGGCGCCATCCGAAATGGCACACCATCACCTGGCTCACGGATTTGTTCCAGAATCAGCCTGTTACCCCCCTCGGCAACGGGTTCCAGCGTCTGATACAACCAATGTGTGACCAGCCCGGCAACGGGTAGGCAGAACAGCAACCACGGATACTGCCAATGCAATTCTGTCGCCCCGGTCAGCAGCCGGAGAAACAACGCGACGGACGACCCGATTGCCAAACCAGTCAACGCCCCCAACGCCAGCCACTGCAGGAAAAACGTGACGCACATCGGGACCAGGAGCAGCATCGAACGAAACTTCATAACAGACGATTCAGAGGAACGACGATCGGCAGAACTGAGTCCAGAGCATAACAGGGAAGCTCCACTCCGAAAACA
>JALQWE010001071.1 GCA_023258825.1 Planctomycetaceae bacterium
TAGGCTTTTAACCCCTGCTTGATTTGCTGGAACCAGCTTCAAATCGGGGGTTACACGAACCCAGTCTATGAAGATTTTTAGCCACTTCATTCTCGGCTCTTTGAAGATGACTGCCGCTTTGTGCCTGAATGTATAAAAGGGACAAAGCATTTCGAAAGAACCGATATGAGGCGATATTAAAATCACGCCCCTACCCTGATCAACAGCTTCGTCTATTAAATCCCAGTGATCACACTGGATGATTTGGTTCAGCTTTTTGGCATTTCGAGGCGCCCACAAATAAGGCAGTTCTAAAAACATTTGAAGCAGTTGAATCATAGCCGCTTTATCCATGGCAGGCGTTGCATCTGGATAAGCGATTCGTAGATTCTTATACGCTTCTTTTCTGTAGGATCCTGGCAATACTGAAGCAAGCAAACCCAGAAATGTTCCTATGCCCTGCAAGACTTCCAGTGGTAAAAGTCCTAATGCTTTGAACAGCACATAGACAATCGCAGCCAAAAATTTATCCATGGCTTGGCTGAGCGATTGAAACAATTATGAACCAGGCACATCTATGCACCTGGAGACTATCCATATTAACTGCCACTCTAATTCCCATCTGAACAATAAGGGAAACGCCCCAAAACGGGCGAGATTCACGTGGCGAGATAACTTAAATGGATGAACTCTTTGAAAAGGTCACATCAACAAAACTA
>JALQWE010001072.1 GCA_023258825.1 Planctomycetaceae bacterium
TTGCTAGCCACATGACACTAGGAGAAGAATTCAAGCATAAAGACACAGGGCCTAGCCTTGAATGTCACGAGCAAGCTCTGCCTACACAGCAACTTGCAAACCCTGCGACTGTTGGCACTTCGGCTATCGCAGATGTTGCGTTTCATTTGAAGCTGCATGTAAAAGGAGACCGCGAAACCGCCCTTACCCGCTTGGGTTGTGCTGAGGTGCTGTGGTAACGAACTCATCGAAAGAGCGTTGTCCCGAAAACTGAGCCTATGTGCAGAAGGCTCAGTGTGGGTTGAATCTATCGAAAGTCCCAAGTCAATAGATCATTGAGTCAATGTTCGTCGCTGTCAATTGAATTTCATAGGCTTATCTAATCTGAAGTGCTTGATGAAATCACGTGATGAGCAAGTCACTGAGCTCTGAAAGAGCGAAAGTGATTGCGAAGTCACGAGCGAACGCCAGTTCGCTCTAATTACCCTGTCAGCAATCCATGCACCTAACTGCTGTTGTTTTGCCAAGGCCGGTGTGACAAATGGCACGCCACGACTGGGTTTTCAATGAAATAACCCACACCTCAGCACGAGGGGGTCAACGCAATGTGTCAGTTGACCCGACACTTCGTGATAGACCTAATTCAAATCGTTAGGCTTTATAAATTGATTTGAACAACTAACTAAGGATTTCTCACTTTACGGTAA
>JALQWE010001073.1 GCA_023258825.1 Planctomycetaceae bacterium
GTTGCTGCATTCGGAGATGATTTCTACGTCAGTGAGTTGGCAGTGCGAACGGCAATTCAGCGGCATTCCTGCTTCAATCTGATTCATCTGTCGACTTCGTTTAAGGTGGATGTCTTCATCAGCCGTGGACGGCTTTTTGACACATCGTCGATGGATCGAGCCACTCTGGAAACCCTGGGAGGTGAGCCCCCGCTGAAGGTCCGAATTGCAACGGCAGAGGATTCCATCATCAGCAAGTTGGAATGGTACCGAAAAACAAATGAAACATCGGAACGGCAGTGGGATGACGTTACTCGACTGATCCGTCTTCTGGGCAGTCAGGCGGACCTCGCTCGCCTGACGGACATGGCAAGGTCCGTTAGCGTCGATGATCTACTGCACCGCCTTTTGAATGAGAACAGGGACTGCCTTGGGGCCTCGTGTTGATTTGTCCGCTGGCCCACGAAGTTTGCCTCGGAGCCATAGGAACCACGACACAAAAACGGTTGAAAAGAGAATACGTCGGTAATTGAGACGCGAATTGAGTCGGTCTTACCGGTAAGACTATTTGCTGACGCACAAAGTCCAGTCTTGCAAACAACTCGTTTAGCATCGACGGTGCGACAGCTTTGTCGACGGTCTGCGCCCTGCTACGCTCGCCGGGTACGGAGGTGCTTACCACTCCGAGCCGCTTGCGGCTGT
>JALQWE010001074.1:0-436 GCA_023258825.1 Planctomycetaceae bacterium
GGGGCCCACGAACTTGTCGGGGTTCCACCAGAACGAGGGGCAGCTGGTGGAGCAGCTGGCACACAAAATACATTCGTACAAGCCGTTCAACTCTTCGCGCTCTTCGGGCGACTGCAAACGCTCGCGCTCGGGCGCAGGCGTGTTGTTGATGAGGTAGGGCTTGATGGAGTGGTATTGCTTGAAGAACTGGGTCATGTCCACGATCAAGTCGCGGATGACGGGCAGACCTGGCAGGGGCTTCAACACGATGTCGCCGCTGAGAGATTTCAAGTTGGTCAAGCAAGCCAAGCCGTTTTTGCCGTTGATGTTCATGGCGTCAGAGCCACACACACCTTCGCGGCAAGAGCGACGGAAAGACAACGTGGGGTCAACCGCTTTGAGTTTGACCAAAGCGTCGAGCAACATGCGCTCAGAGCCATCGAGTTCGACTTCGATG
>JALQWE010001074.1:446-680 GCA_023258825.1 Planctomycetaceae bacterium
ATTCCTTTAATCGTGCGATTGCGACGCTTAGAACGTACGGGGTTTGGGTGGCACGGTTTCGGCCGTCAAAGGCTTCATGCGCACAGGCTTGTATGTCAAGCTGTTGTTAGCGCTGTGCCACAAGGTGTGCTTCATCCACTCGGCGTCGTTGCGGCCCAGAGGGCAGGTGGGGTGAGTCACATCGTGTTCGTAGTCACGGACCAAGTGGGCGCCACGGCACTCTTTACGAGCGGC
>JALQWE010001075.1 GCA_023258825.1 Planctomycetaceae bacterium
CAGATAATTTCAATCTTAAATTCTGATTTTAATTTATCACTTAAATCTTTCATTTCTTGTTCTTCTGCAATATCAAAATTAGGTATATCTAAACCCCATTCGGTTAAATCTTCCACGTTCCAGTTGTTAGCCAAATCGTCCCAATCCCACTCTCCGTAGCCTACATTATCCTTAACTATAAATTCTTTCTTTTGTTCTTCGGTTAGGTCTTTAGCTTGTTTTACTGGTACATCTTTTAACCCTGCTTCAATACAAGCCTTTAAACGCATATTACCGCCTAATACTACGTTATTCTCATCTATTACGATTGGGCGAAGTTCAAGCATTTGTGGGAAGTCTTGGATTGACTTAACCAGCTTCTTAAACTTATCATCCTTGATAATTCTTGGATTGTTCGGGTTTGGTTTGATTTGAGTTATTATCATAAAATTTAATTTGAATAATCTATTACAAGATTGTCGTCAAAATTGTTTTCTAATAACTGATTCCCATTTTGTGATTCAAATTCATTACACATTTTACATACATAGTGTAAATGATTTTTAATTTCAGTAGTTTCTATATATGCACTTTCGCATATTTTACAAAATAATAATTTTGTTTTAATTTCATTAATTTTTTGTTTTTTCATATTATCTGTTTTTTGTTGGTGTTCGTATTGATGCAGCTTGTGG
>JALQWE010001076.1 GCA_023258825.1 Planctomycetaceae bacterium
ATGTTGTCGAACCACGAAACACACGAAAGACACGAAGCGAAGAGTTTTTGGGTCGGCGAGGTTTCATGCGAGCCGCTGCGATTGTGGCTTCGTTTTTGAACCACGGATGGACACGGATCAACACAGATGGACGGGGATGTTGGTTGTGAGCCACGAGATGCTCGGCGTGGGTTCGCGGGCAAACGATGGGTGGACATGGGTGGTGAGACGCGAGGGGGTAGGAATGAGGAACAAGGATGAGGGATTTGCGGCTCAGGTGGAACTTCGCCCTCCCGGTCCCGGTGCGTGATCCTCGTGTTTTGTTTGCTCGACCTTTGCCTTCGCTGTTGGAGCGTCTGCGGACGGCATCAGGGATTCGGCCGAGCGTCCGGTCGTTCGATCTCCAAGATGAAATTCCTCGATCAGTTCCCTGCGGCGTACTTCCACAGCCCTGTCAAATTCGCTCAGCACATTCATGGCTTTGTCTCGTGAGGTCACAAGACCGATGATCAGGTACTGAATGATGGCCACCAGATAGCAGACCCAGCCGACCGCCCATCGCTCCCGATCGCGTCGGTACTGACTGTCACGATACAGATAGATGCCCAGCTCTGCGTAGTTCTGGCTGACGGCTGAGTTGGATTCCACGAAGGTGCGATTGAGTTCTGTCAGGTTGATGCGGGTACGATC
>JALQWE010001077.1 GCA_023258825.1 Planctomycetaceae bacterium
AAGTGATCCTCGGTTGGGTGGGCCTGGGCGGCATCATCGGCAGTTTTGCGATAGTCGATCAGTTCGGGCAGGTTGCCGCTCTGTAACTGATCGTTTACCCAGTCCGCGAAGCGGGTGACATAGTCAGGTATCGGAAGAGCATTGTGTCCGCAGATCATGTAGTCGCGCAGGTTATGCGTGATGCTGCCGGTACCGATGATGAGGAAACCCTGTGTTGAGAGTGGCTGGAGTGCCTGACCCAAGGCATAGTGATATGCAGCACCCGCATGTGCTTTGATTGACAGGGGAATGATCGGAATGTCGGCGGCAGGGTACATCATGCGTAGCGGCACCCAGGCACCATGGTCAAGCCCACGCTGTGAATCAATCCGCGGCGCGTAGCCAGCGTCTTGCAGGCATTCGGCCACTTGCCGGGCAAGTCCGGCATGACTGTGGGCTGGGTACTTGAGGGTATACAGCTCACCGGGAAAGCCGCCGAAGTCATAGAGGGTGTCTAGGTCGCTTGCGCTGCCCACGGTCGGCTCGGACGTTTCCCAGTGTGGACTGACAACGATGATGGCGTTAGGGCGCTCAACTTGTTGTGCAAGATCCACCAGCGCCGCGCCAGCCGCTCCTGGACGAAGGGCGAAGGTCGGTGCGCCATGGGGAACAAATAGCGTGGGCAG
>JALQWE010001078.1 GCA_023258825.1 Planctomycetaceae bacterium
TGCAGATCTTGAGCACGGCCACTTCGGTTTTCACGAAACGGCTCTCGCACCGATGGACCTGCCAGTCTGATCAGTCCGCCAGTTGATAATGGATCGGCAGGGTCAGGGCAAACTGCTGGCCGCGCAAGCTTTCCGGCATGCGCGCACTCTGCACCGCGAGTTCGACCAACTCGGTCGCAGCCCGATCGAGCAACTCGATTCCGCTTGACTGACTGATCGTTACCTGCGGTAACGCAACCCCGGCTACTGTCGTCACCACGACCACGACCACGCCTTCCCAGCCGCGCTCACGCGCCAACCCTGGGTAGACTTTGGATTGGCGTGCCTCGCGAGCCAAGTTCAGACGATATTGGCGGACCCCGTCGAGGGAAACCGCTTCAGACTGGGCAACGGCCGCTACAGGAGCCGTCACCGGCCGGGGCGGGACCGCTACCGGCCGCTCAACCACCGCCACATCGTCTGTCGCGGTCGACGGCGAAAATTCCTGTGAAACGGGGTTAACCCTCTTGCCGGCCTCGCTCTTCAGCAATTCACGGGCATAAGCGGATGGCTTTTGGTGGTCAAGCGGCGCAGAAATTTCGGCGGGCAAGCCGGCCGCTTGCACTCGGGCGACCGGGCGTAGCGAGGCAGCGATGGGCTTGCCACCTG
>JALQWE010001079.1 GCA_023258825.1 Planctomycetaceae bacterium
GTGTCGTGAGATGTTGGGTTAAGTCCCGCAACGAGCGCAACCCCTGTGATTTGTTGCCACCCGGTTTACCGGCGCACTCGAATCAGACTGCCTCGATCAACGAGGAGGAAGGTGGGGATGACGTCAAGTCAGTATGGCCCTTACGACCAGGGCTGCACACGTACTACAATGCCCAGTACAATGTGAACCGATACCGCGAGGTGGAGGAAATCAATAAAACTGGGCTCAGTTCAGATTGGAGTCTGCAACTCGACTCCATGAAGTTGGAATCGCTAGTAATGGTGCATCAGCTACGGCACCGTGAATACGTTCCCGGGTCTTGTACACACCGCCCGTCACATCATGGAAGCTGGTTTCGCCCGAAGTGCATGCGCCAACCGCAAGGAGGCAGTGCCCTAAGGCAAGACTGGTGACTGGGATGAAGTCGTAACAAGGTAGCCGTAGGGGAACCTGCGGCTGGATCACCTCCTTTCTATGGAGAATGTCCAGGCTCACGCCGTTAATGGACAAGGTCGACGCCGACTGCTGGAAACAGCAAGGCGTGTGAATGATGAAAGTCCTCACAAACCTTAATACTGCGAAGTGAGTAGTCGCAGCGCACAATTTAGTTCTTCTGTTTTCTGTGCCTTGAGCGGGGGTTTAGCT
>JALQWE010001080.1 GCA_023258825.1 Planctomycetaceae bacterium
TCCAGTTTGTCGGTGGCGACCGCGACGCCGAAGTCTGCCCCGGTGAGCGACAGACCGGCGGCGTTGGCGGTTCCGCCATTGACACCGACAAAGCCGCTGGCGTTGGCTCCGGCAATGGTGAGGACTGTGCTGTCGACGGATGATCCGTCAGAGAGTTTGACGCTGCGATCGGACGTCTGGATGCCAAAGTTTCCGGTCACGCGGAAGAAATCGGCCACGCTGACGGTGGCATCGGTGGAGACCCGCAGAAGTGCGCCACTGCTGGAGGGGTGGGTGATGGAGACTGTGGAACCGTCGGACATCGTGACCGACAGCGGAGCAGCGAGGAAGTTGACGATGGACGTATTGGCTGCACCACCTGTGGTGGTACCAAGCGGTTTATTGAGTTCGATGTCGATATCAGTGGCCGACAGAGTGAGATTGGGCAGTCCGACGAGCGACACATTATTGCCACTGCCGGTGGCCGCGACCCAGCGACGTTTGTCCGTGAAGTCTTTTGGGATCAGTACAGCCATCGCGGCGTTGACGCCACTGACGGAGGCTCCTGTGGCGTCCGTGTTGGTGCCCGGGCCGTTCACACCGGCAAAGAATCCACCATCAACACTGTTCAGGACCAGGGCCCAGGTATCGACCGTTGATCCGT
>JALQWE010000107.1 GCA_023258825.1 Planctomycetaceae bacterium
AACAGATTTCTCGCCAACTGCGCTATCGATCCGACGCAGTTACTCCGGAACCATGAACACGGCTCGACGGAGCAGTGCGCGGTAGCGAGTGCTCTCCGTGCACGGGGATAGCAACGCTGCGGCAGCTCTCCAGGATGGGACACGCACAGCAATCGTCAAAGTACGCGATCGGTGCATTGAGTCGCACTGAATCTTCTGGCCATGTCTCTGGCGGACAACGATCGCTGCAGGAGCACGGCAGCATCAGTGATCAGGCGAGTCCGCATATGTTCGCGGAGAAGCCGTGCAGAAAAGTACCGAGATCACGGGGCGGGAAGCGTGACGTCTGCCTTCAGCCGAATGGGATCAAACGTCGAAAAGTTGAGGTAACCGCGCTGCGTTACCGTTCAGCTGACAGCCCCGGCGACCTTTGTCCGACCTCGACGAATTCTCCTGACAGTAAAGTATCCAGCGATTCCCATCCCCACTGCAACCGGCATGTTGGCCTCAGGTACCGGAGCGAACGAAAAGCTATCGATGCGAAACTCAGTCCCCGTCACTGTAGAGCTGATGTCGATCGACAGGCTCTGCACCTGACTGTAGTTGATCGCCGTCATCACAGGCGTCCCACGCAGATCAAATCGGTTATCGCCAGTCACCAGCGTCGGATTGTTGAAGTAGGACGTGGCGGTGTGAGCGGCATCCGACATCGTCACAGCAACTCGTAACTGGCCCTGCGCGGAGGAATCAAAGGACTCAAAGTGAATCACGAAAAAGGAAAAGTTGGAGATATCAATTTTCTGGGGTGACGGCATGTTATAGGTCAGTTTCAGACTGGCGAGTTTCGTATCCACATCGGGATTCACCGACATCAAACCATCCTTGATGATCGCATAGGCCCCGGAATTCGGGACGCTGGTGATTGACATGAACGCCTTTCGAGTGCCGCTGATAATTCCGGATCCAGTGTCCTGCCACGTCGCGGTGTTGGTTTCCCCAAGACCGATCTCATAAAACGGGGCCGGAACGTACTCCGATACCTCGGTGCCGAAAACACCATCAGTACCTGAGCCGTTTTGATTACGAAATGTCAGGTTCGTCGTAAAGTCGTCGACCATGATCGTGTCTGCCACGCAGGGCAGGGCAACCAGTCCGGAAAGCAGCAAACTGAGAATTCGAACATGAGTAACCACGATGAAAACTCCGACACTTGACAGAATGACAACTCAACTGAACGGGCGATAGTTTTCGCCTGCAGGGAGTTCGGCCTGCCATCGATCGCAAATCGCTCTGAGGTGCACCAGACGCCCACTTAATGTCGCCCGCCGATGAACGCATGTGGAACGATTCCGAGGCAGGAAAACCACCATTGCAGAGTACACGCAGACATAAAAATCGAGTGAAAAATTGGTATCAGAACGAATGCCCAGCAGAGAAAAACAATTTCTCAGCAAACACAAAACCCACAAACCGCCCAGCCACCGCAGGAAACAATTTCAACCGCAATTACTCAACAGGATTGATCGCTAAAGACCCGATTCTCATCACTGCCTGTGCCGGGGCACAGCAATCTGCAAACCCAGTGCCACAGTATGCTTCGGCAGGATGACAAGACTGGATCGACCGAGGATTATCAAATCTCGGTGGATCCGGCAGCGCATTCGGTCGCAGACCGGAGTTCAACCGGAAATCGTTAATCTCAGAGCGGGTTGCAGTACTCAGGACAGTCTGCTGGAATTCCGTCCGAGCCCGATGTCGCGCCCCGGTTTAAGTATCGCGGCCCGGTCAACTGCACATGGAGAAAGCAGCGATGAACGAATCAAAGTCTGAGGCAATCCTGTCGCTGATTGCCCCGGTGAATCTCGTACCCCGTGAACGCACGATACCGTGTCTAAGCGACTGGTGTACTGCCGTTCGGATTGGCGGGAGATCTGCCTGCGGTCTTTTCATGGGGCCAGCGGCGGCAGGCGTGAGACTGTTGACCGCCGTCGGCTGCTGCCTGCTGCTGATGTCCGGTCTGATATCTGCCGCGGAAATTGTTCAGGTTGCTACCGAGAGTCCCGATGGAATTCCGAAGCAACCGCAGGCAGCGATGGATGCGGACGGGACAGCTCATGTCGTTTTCGGAATCGGAAATGAGGTTTTCTATTGTTCCTCCACCGGAGAACGGGATAAATTTGCGCAGCCCGTCCGGGCGTTTACGGTCCCCAATCTGTCACTCGGTATGCGTCGGGGCCCAAGGATTTGCGTCACGCCTTCAGCGATCGTGGTCACGGCGATTGGCGGACCACAGGGAAAAGGCCGCGATGGGGACCTGCTCGCGTGGCACTCGCTGGATCGCGGCCGGACATGGCAGGGTCCAGTCCAAGTCAACGACACGGAGGCCTCCGCACGCGAAGGTCTGCACGCGATGACGTCGTCGGGCAACATCGTCTGGAGTGTCTGGCTTGATCTTCGTGATCAGCGAACGGAGCTTTACGGCAGCAGATCCACTGATGGCGGGCGCACCTGGCAGCAAAATCAACGCATTTACAGATCGCCCGAAAAGAGCATCTGCGAATGCTGTCACCCTTCAGCAATCATGACCGGCTCATCGCTGGTTGTGATGTTTCGGAACGCTCTCAGCGGCGACCGTGACATGTTCCTGACGAAGGGGTCGAGCGAGGGCCCGACGTTCTCGGCCGCCAGTCAGTTGGGGCGGGGACACTGGAAGTTGAAGGCCTGCCCGATGGATGGAGGAATGCTGACAGCGCTGACTGACGGGCAGTTGCTGACGGTCTGGCGACGCGAGGATTCGATCTATCGCTGTGTCGAGGGAGAACCGGAGCAGTTGCTTGGCCGGGGAACTCAGCCCTGGGTAGCCGGAAATTCTCAGGGCCATGCAATTGTCTGGACATCGGACCGCGTGGGGGCCTTGTACCTGCAGCGGCCGGGGCTGGACGCCCCAGCTGTGCTGGCCCGGGACGCATCGGACCCAGTTGTCGTGGCGGGGGCGGACAGTCGCCAGGCCCTGGTACTCTGGGAGGGGCGCAGCAAGAATGGACCGACAATTTTTGCCGAATCCGTATCTCTACTGCCAACGGACCGGTAGTCGATCCGCTGCTTCTCTTCCGCGGCTGCCGAGTATTCTGCGAACGAGGCACCAGACCGTCCCCGGGCATCTTTTTGCGCGAATCAGGACATTCTCAGGCCCGCGAATTCAATTGGACCTTGAGTTTCTGCCCGCGGAATGTCAGTATTAGGGGTTGGCGGAATGCCTACTGAGGTTGTCAACCCGTCAACGGGAGTTGTTCCTGAACCAGAGAGAGCCAGCCGCCGGTTGATCTCTCAGGTTTTTTTGTGTCTGAACGAGGGTGAAAGAAGTCGCAGGAATGTCGAAGGAAGAAGCAATTCAGGTTGAAGGCAACGTGGTCGAGGCGCTGGCCAACACCCAGTTTCGTGTTGAACTGGAAAATGGTCATCAGGTGATGGCCCATGTTGCCGGGAAAATGCGCAAGCATTTTATTCGAATCGTTCCAGGTGACCGCGTGGTCGTTGAAGTCTCTCCGTACGACCTGAAGCGTGGCCGGATCGTTTACCGCGAGAAATAGACGCTGGCAGCCGCTGGGGTTCGGACCCTTGTTGTTCCGACAAGTCTCCTCGCCCGTGAATCATGATGTCAGAAAACACCAGACTTCCCTTCGTGCAACTCTTCACCGACGGCGCCTGCAGTGGCAATCCGGGGCCGGGTGGTTGGGGGTGTATCCTGCGCCATCCAGCCTCCGGGAAAGAGAAGGAATTCAGCGGGGGAGAAGCTCTGACGACCAATAATCGGATGGAGCTGCAGGCTGTGATCGAGGGACTGAAGCAATTGTCGCGACGGTCGCAGGTCGAGATCGTGACAGACAGTACCTACGTGGCGAAAGGCTGCACAGAGTGGCTTGTGGGCTGGAAGCGTAACAACTGGCGACGAAAAGACGGTCGACAGTGGGTGCCGATCGCCAACGAAGAGCACTGGAAGCAACTCGACCAGTTGCTCTCACAACACGCGATCAGGTTTACTGTGGTCCGCGGCCATTCTGGTCATCCGGAAAACGAACGCTGTGATCAACTCGCCGTAGCCGCTGCGGCGCTCGTCAAATCCACATAAGTTCACGCGACTCGCTTCACCGCCGAACTGGTGAACCGCCCAGATGATCGTTAATGCACCGGCCTGTCAACCCGCAGGCGGCATCGCTCGATTGACTTCCAACCTGATGCTGCTCAGACCACCGAAACAGCAGCCGATAACGGCCCCGACAAGGTGCGCAAGCGGAACTGGTATGAAATCGCCGTTGGTCACGAACAGATTGCCCTGAGCCTTCGTTTCAGCAAGGATTTTCAGGAACTGAGCGACCAGAAACACAGCGTAGAAACCTGCCCCCCGGCGATCACCTTGTCGAACCGACTGCCACAGCAGGCGTGTCACCAATAGCCCGAATAACGCAGAATCCACGCCACTCAGTCCACGGTAGCATTGCAGCTCGGGAGCTGTCATGAGTACAAGGAGCGGCACTGCGATCGACGAGATCAGCAGGGTCTGGCGAAAACTTCGCGCATCGCTGGTTTCGCACAAAATCCCAATGCAGACAAAGACTGCCAGATCCCAGATAAGGTGACTTTCCGACCAGTGCAGCCAGTGGCAGGTTAACAGTGATAACGGACGATCAAAACGGAAATCACTGAATTGAAACTCCGCCAGGGGCTGAATTGCGGGAACCAGGTGCAGAACGAGGCAGATCAGGGTGATTGTCAGGCAGACTGGTGCATGACCGAGTCTTTTCCAGCAGGGGGCGATCACAGCAATCGAACCAGGCAACACGGAATGCAGCCCTGCGGAGACTGCTGAAGTCGAACGTTCTACGGATGGCCGAAGCAACGCGTCTGTGTATGGCAAAGAGTCGGGAGGAATCACGGTGACATAATCCCCGGCGGCAGAGCCCATTGATCACACCTCTGTAGAAAGTTTTCCGGGACTAAAGGAAAGGACACCCGGGTAGCCAGTGCTTCCCGGGTGTGCTCACATCCGAATCGGACTCACCGAACATTTATTGTCCGGACACTGAGTTCCTACGCGGTCGACGAGTGACAGCAGCACCAGCCAACCCCAGGGCAACCAGAGCTGTCAGTGGATCCACGGCACCACCACCACCGCCTCCACCACCGTAGAATTTGGTCGGTGACCGCCCACTTGATGGTGCCCGCGTGGGCTGAGGATTGGACTGCTGAGGCTGCGACCAGTTCAGATCTCCTGGTGTTGTCGGTTGTGCTTGCGGAGCTGGTGAAGCAGGCGCTGTCGGCGTTTCAGCAGGCGCCGACTGCTGTGCGGACGTTGGGGTCGCGGAATTTGCGGGCCCGATATTCGCGAGCGATTTTTCCCGCATCACTTCCAGATCTCTCTGCAGGCGTTGCTGAGCTGCTTCATCCCGCTGAACACGATTCAGATTGCGGCGTTCAATGGACCACCGCTGATACTCACCGTCATTTTCAAGGACAATGAAAGATGCGTATTCGCTGACGATTGAGAAGCCTTCGCACAAGGCCACGATTTCCTGCACAAGCTGCGGTGACTCCCCGGCTTCCCGGATTTTCCCCATGCGTCGCTGCACCTGCTCCAGTGCCCACATACGTTCAATTTCGGGATTGTCAGTGCTGGTTTCGGGGAAAGCCAGATTCACAGTCTGAGTCACAGGCTGTCCCATCACATTGGCGTGAATCGTGATTTCAGCATTACCAGCCGACTTATACCGACCAAACAAACGCAGGGGAGCCCCGTAGAACAAGTCCGGCATTTCTT
This sequence comes from Planctomycetaceae bacterium, assembly GCA_023258825.1. Classification (GTDB taxonomy): domain Bacteria; phylum Planctomycetota; class Planctomycetia; order Planctomycetales; family Planctomycetaceae; genus SXXK01. Next base: position 5,795 of record JALQWE010000107.1, read on the forward strand.
CAGACGTCAGCTCAGCCAGCTCAACTCCGGTGACTTCCATACGCACATCAGTCGCTACGGGTCGCATCAGCTTTCGCCGAAACATCTGAGCCTGACGAGAGAAGTCGTCTTCCTGAGAAACGAAGGCCGCCAGTCCTCCGGCGCCTTCAGCCATCTGCTTCAACAATGGTCGATTCACTTCGTTACCGATACCGATGCAGAACACACGAATGCCTGCCGGAGCTTCCGAGATCAGTTGCAGTAGTTCCTTCTGCTCTTTCGGCTCGGTCATCCCATCGGACAGCAGCACGACGTTGAGTGGACGGTCCTGATCACGATATTTCCAGGCCGTCTGCAACGCAGGCCGGAGAACGGTACCTCCGCGTGCCTTCTTCGAATTCAGAAACTCTCTGGCCGCGGCACGAGAGGCCTCATCGGCTGCTGTCAATGCTCCAAAATGCAGCTCCGGAACGTTGCTGAATGTCAAAACGTCGAAGCGATCATCGCTTCCCAGCGCGTCGGTGAATGACGCCACGGTCGCCCGAGACTGCACAAGTTTGTTGTCGTTGGCCATGCTTCCGGAAATATCCACCAGAAACAGATAGTCCATGCCGGCCCCGTATTCTTCCAACTCCTTGCCAGCCGTCATTGTCAGCATGAAGAAACCATCTTCGCCTGACTGCTGGCGTGAGGTAATGACATCAATCCCGGTACGCGGTCTTTCCGTGTCAAAGCTGATGACCACGTCACGACCGAGATCTGCTCCATCAGTTTCCATGCTGGCTCGCGTATACTTCGGATCATGACTGAAGATCACAAAATCATCTTCATGAGACGGGCTGAACACTTTTGTGATGGGAATCTCGCTCTTCACATCCACGGTCAGCGCAAATTTGCCATGCACCTTCTGATCCACCCCGGGCCGAGTTGTGGTGGCCAGGGGATAGACCCACGTCGCGTTGTCATGATCGAAATCCAGTTGCTGACAGTAGGTGACCGTGATGTGCTGTTCGGCTCCTGCGGCAATCGGGAAGATCCGCAACTCAAACGTGCGATAGTCCACCTGTTCGAGCAAACCCGGATCCCGTTTGACAGCCTTGTAGCTGTCATAAATCTGACGAGCTCGCTTCTTCTCCACAACCTCTCCGACCATCTCCCGACCATTGATGATCATGCTGAAGTTGCTGACACTGGCACCGGCCGGAACCGGAAACGTGTAGAGCGCCTCCACAATGCGCTGCTCCGTATTGCGAAAGACCTGACGAACTTCTGTCACCGCGATTCCGTTATTGATGACGACCGAAACTTCGTGACTCTGAATCTCAAGTACACCCCCATTGCCTCCGTCGGCAATCAGCAGTCCAGAGGCCCATGCGGTCCCCGGCAATGTCATTAACACGGCCCCCAGCATCACGGCCATGCGTGTGGCAGTAGGTCGAAACAGTAAATCTGTGATCATTGAAGTGCTCCGTAAAATCAGCCCTGAATTTGAGTTCCCTGACATTCGTCAAAGCACGTCCGATGCCGAAACACAACAATTGACACAAACCATTATTCGATAAACACTTACGAACAAAAAACAAAAAAGCCTGCTACCTTCACCCAATTTTAAAGAGCATTCCACGACCACCGAATGTACACTGAATGCACATGACTCAATGATCTCCGCAGGCTACATGGGGGAGAACGTAACGATGGTGCTAACAGGCAGAGAACTGCGGTTTGCCCGGGCGGTTGGGCAGTTGAATTACACAAATCCATTCAGCCCGGAACGCCTGGAGCTGGAACGGGAGGCACTGGGTGAGGATTTCGTCCCTGAGCCGGATCAGTTCTGGAGCCTGACACCGGAGCAAACGCTGCAGCGTCGATCGAATCTGATTCTGATCCTTACGCGCACAAGGGAGCTTGTGGATTCGCTGCAACTGAGGCTGCAGCAGGGTGGCGCGACGGATGAGCAACTCTCGCTTTATGAAGAACTGGTGAACTACGTGTTGTTTTACGAGATGCTGGAATTCTGGGGGGCCCCCATCCGGGATGGAGCGACTCCCGATGCCATTGATCGCAGGGCCTGGGAACGCTTCTCGAAGGAGTTTGACCGTCGGATGTCGCTGAACGGGCTCAGCCTTCCTTCAAAAGACCAGAAGGTGTCTCTGTTTGAACTGTTTCATCAGATTTATCGGGCCTTCTTCAGTATCTTTGAATGTGTGATTGGTCGTTCACGTCCTGCAGCGCGACTGCGGGAACGTATCTGGCAGTCGATTTTCACCCATGATCTGCGGCGTTATCGGCGATCGCTTTATCGCTCGATGGCGGGAATTACGACTCTGATTTCCGGTCCCAGCGGATCCGGGAAGGAACTGGTCGCCCGGGCAATTGGCTTATCGGGGCGCATTCCGTTTCAGGTCAAAGAGCAGCGTTTTGAGGTGCAGCCAACAGACGTTTTCTTCGCCATCAATGTTTCGGCCTTCGCCACAAATCTGGTGGAATCTGACCTGTTCGGGCACGCCAAAGGTGCGTTTACCGACGCGGCAAATGCTCGTGTCGGCTGGCTGGAAGCCTGTGGAGACCATGGCGCTGTACTGCTGGATGAGATCGGAGAACTCACGGCCACGACTCAGGTTAAGCTGCTGCGGGTCCTGCAGAATCGCCAGTTTCAACGGCTCGGGGAAACCAGAATTCGAGAGTTTCGAGGGAAGATTATCGCTGCCACCAATCGGGATCTGCGACGCGAGATCGAACAGGGTACGTTTCGCGAGGATCTGTACTATCGACTCTGCGCTGATGTGATTGAGACCCCCTCACTGGCCGCTCAGACGACAGATAATCCCGCCATGCTGCAGGATCTCGTGGCTCAGATCGTCCAGCGGATGGTTCCCGAGGAGCAGGCGGAGATCACCACCGAAGTCCTGCAATGGATTCAGGAAAATCTACCGGATGGATACCGCTGGCCGGGGAATATTCGCGAACTGGAGCAGTGTGTCCGCAACATCATGATCTGCGGAAACTACCAGCCTGCCACAACGGGGGCTGCCGAAATGCCGTTGGAAGGCACTGGTCTGTCCCCGGAAATCCTCGACACAGCCCGCCGCATGCAGGATCAAAGCCTGACCGCCGATGAACTACTGCAGCGTTATTGTCGCTTCGTTTATCGCAGCACTCGCAGTTTTGAAAAAGCTGCGAAATTACTGCAGCTTGATCGGCGTACCGTCCGCGCCAAAGCGGATCAGGCGGCGGAATCCGAGAGGCCCAAACCTGGAAATCCAGGAAAGGATGCAGCCGGCTGATCGCTGCTGGCCAGGCTCGCTCTGCGGCCAGACGGGCAAGGCGACACGCACAACTCAGTCTGGTTGTATCGATGAACGGGGCTGAGATCGGACGACCGACAGCCTTCACCAGATTTTTCTCGCGATTGTCAGCTGTCACTCGCTTAGGCTGACCTAGGTTTTCCGCTCAGCCTGCGGCCGCATGCGCCCCTATTCCGTACCTCGGCTTCTGCAATCAGCCATTGGAAGAGTCTCTGTGAATCTGTTCAAGCTCTTTCGGAAAAATCGTCCCGACGCGTCATTCCACG
>JALQWE010001081.1 GCA_023258825.1 Planctomycetaceae bacterium
GATAAGATGAGCATGAAGTTTGGTGAGTTCCTGACGGTTTCCAGCAAGGATCTGCTGATCAACACGGAAGCCACGGGCAGCGAATATGTGGTTTCGGTTGGCAGGATTGACGCGAAGGTCAAGGCCGGTCCGCTGGAGGTCGGTGGCAGCATCCGGAGTTTTGCGTTCACCGCCGCGGGTTCGTTTGTGACGTTGCCAGGCTTCGGCGTCACGCTCAGCATGGATCAGGTGGACTCCAGCAGCTTCAAATGGCCTTCGTGGCTGCCGATTCAGCTGACAAAGCTGGGCATTGAATGGCCGGATATTCAGGCCAATCCAGCAAATTTTGCACTCATTGTGAGCGCGAAAGTCAAGAACATTCCGGGGATTCCTCTCGAATTTGAAGGTTCAGTCAACGGACTGAAGATCGATGTTGGGCTGTTGCAGCAGGGTAAGTTCCCCATCACGGATCTCGAGTCCCTGTCGGTCAAGGTTGGTGGTGATTTTGGCGGCGCTGAGATTTCCGGATCACTGATTGGCGGCATCCTGAAAATCGATGCTGCTGGCCAGCTGATCGAATCAGATGATACCACGACTGCGGTTTCTGATCGCGTGTTCTTCGTGGGCGTTGAGGGTAAGCTGCTGATTCTGAATAAG
>JALQWE010001082.1 GCA_023258825.1 Planctomycetaceae bacterium
AGCGCTTCGAAGCGTGCGGCAGGCGTCCACGCCTTGCTAGCTACAGGTTGCGACAACGCCGCATCACGCCACTTCTCCAGCGTCTGGATGCTCACGCCGAACTCCTGCGCGACGTCTGCCAGCGACGCGCTCTCAGGCGGCAGCAACCGCGCCACAGCCTTGTCCTTGAATGCTTGTCCGTATCTCGCCAACTTGTTCTTCCAACATCGCCCCCGGGTTCAAAGTTCTATGGGCACGACATCTATTCTGACGCGGGGGGACCTGTTTGCCTCCCAGCCTGGGCGGGGGTTTCATCTTGAAAGGACGGGCTCATGCAAGCTCTACATGAATTTTTCAAATGGCTGAACGACATCGTCTGGGGTGTGCCCATGATCGTGTTGATCCTGGGCACTGGCTTCTATCTGCAGCTGCGCCTGGGCTTCATGCCGATCCGCAAGATCGCCTACGGCTTCTCGATGATCTGGAAGAGCCGTACGCCCGGCAAGGATGCAGAAGGTGAGATCTCGCCCTACGCCGCCCTGATGACCGCCCTGTCGGCCACCGTCGGCACCGGCAACATCGCCGGCGTGGCCACCGCGATCGCGGTCGGCGGCCCGGGTGCCCTGTTCTGGATGTGGATGACCGCCTTCGTCG
>JALQWE010001083.1 GCA_023258825.1 Planctomycetaceae bacterium
CGATCCGCACTCCTCGGTCTTCCATCTCGACCAGACCAAGGTGATGGACGGCAACTTCGTGCAGATCCTCTCCTGGTACGACAATGAATGGGGCTTCTCGAACCGCATGGGCGACACCGCCGCGCATTTCGGCAAGCTGATCGGCTGATCCCATGACGCGCCCCCTCCTCATCTCGCCCTCCATCCTCGCAGCCGATTTCGCGCGGCTGGGCGATGAAGTCCGCGCCATCGATGAGGGGGGCGCCGACTGGATCCACATCGACGTGATGGATGGGCACTTCGTGCCCAACATCTCCTTCGGCTTCCCCGTCATCGAGGCGATCCGCCCGGTGACGAAGAAGCTGTTCGACGTGCACCTGATGGTGGCCCCGGTGGACCGCTATCTCGAAGCCTTCGCGAAGTCGGGGGCGGACGTCATCACCGTCCATGCCGAGGCGGGCCCGCACCTCGACCGCTCGCTGCAGATGATCCGCGCCATGGGCAAGAAGGCGGGCGTGTCGCTCAATCCTTCCACTCCCGCCTCGGTGCTGAAGCACGTGCTGGACCGGCTGGACCTGATCCTCGTCATGACGGTGAACCCCGGCTTCGGCGGCCAGTCCTTCATCCCGGCCATGCTCGACAAGGTGTCC
>JALQWE010001084.1 GCA_023258825.1 Planctomycetaceae bacterium
ATTCGGCGCCGTGGTCCCCACGACTCTGGTTTTCTGCGGTGTCGTGGAAGGGGTATCTCTGGGTCCTTGGTGGCTGGTCGAACAACCCCTATAAGAACCATGGGGACATCTGGTATTCACGCGATGGTCGCGATTGGCGGCGATTGCAATGCCGCGAGGTCTGGAAAGAGCGTCATGAGCATTCGGCATTTGTGTTTCAGGACCGACTGTGGGTTGCCGGGGGGCATGCGCAGCCACTGACGAATGACGTGTGGTCGCTGGAACTTCCCGATGATTTTGATGGGCAGTAGCGGCAGAAAAAGGGGTCAGGAACCAATAGTGCGAAGAGGCATAAAAAGCTGCTATGTGTGAATCCTGATTTTAGCGAGTGCGCGTACCGGTAGCGCGACCGAATCGTCGGTTTGAAAAAAATGGATCGGGGAAAAGAAGCGGTGACGACGGTTGGCTCATCTCTGTCGAATGGATGAGTTGTTCTCGCCAACCTGGTTTACGAAGGGCTGCCTGACGGCGCAATCGTCACGCGGACGTGTCCGGCGTGGAAGAACGCTCAGGGCCCTGAGCTGCTGTATCCGACGTTCAACTCTCAACAGAGCGCCATACTTTTTATAGAAGACCTTACGCATCT
>JALQWE010001085.1 GCA_023258825.1 Planctomycetaceae bacterium
TCTGTAAGCCTCAGTAGCGCTGAGATGTGGGCACATTTCAAAGCCTACACCTCGCATCGCCATGGCGCCTAGCAACGGGTGCGATCTGCAGATCGCGCTGTGAGAGCAATGAAATCACGAGGTTTGTTCAAGGCTTAGGATACGGACGGCGGGAGCCGCTAATAAAGAGGTTTTAAATGTCGTTTGCCATGTTTGGCTCAAAAGTATCGACCGCAGAGTCAGGATCTGCTGGGCTCCGGCGTGAGACCAACGCATGCCGGACAGCTTCAGACGCTCTGTCACGATCTGCTTGCAAGCCGATTCCACGATGCCGCTGCCGATCGGGCTGCCATGGCTGCGGTACTCGGAGTAGTTCATAAACCTTCGATAACGATGCAGGTAACGTATCGCCTTCTGCGCGTCGTCCGCCGAGTCCGGATTGACGCCATGCTGCTTCTGCATGCCTGCAATGGATCGCATCACTCGGCCCCAGCCACCTGGTTCAAGCAGCCGTTTGCGGACACGCTTGAGCCACTCGGTTCGTTGCGAAGTCGTCAGCAACAAGGCATCGGCGATTGTGGTCAGTCGCAGGCTGGCGTGGTAATAATCCACAATGCGTTGAATCCTGATTCTCTGGCCG
>JALQWE010001086.1 GCA_023258825.1 Planctomycetaceae bacterium
GCCGTTGATCAGCACCTTGTCGCCGGCCTTGTAGCGCGGGTGGGCGCTCGTCACCACCGTGCCGGCCAGGTCGATGCCGGGCACCATGGGCCAGCTGCGCACGACCGGGAAGCGGCCGGTGATGGCCAGGCCGTCCTTGTAGTTGAGCGTCGAGTGGCTGACGCGGACCGTCACGTTGCCCTCGGGCAGCTGCGCCTCGTCGAGTTCGCGCACGCTGGCGCGGTAGCCGGACTCGTCCTTCTCGATCAGGATTGCCTTGAACATCTCGTCTCCTTCCGTGGTGTGGGTCCGTCTATTAAAAACCAAAACGGATCGGCTCGAATCGGACCGCCACGGTGACCTGATCCAGTCCTCAGCCCGAAAGCCTGTAGCATTGACCACCGATGCAGGCATGAGCATGCGAGTCCGGCGCAGGGTTCCCGGCTCATCCCATGCCTTGCCAGCCGTGACCGTACAGCCCCCACACATGAACCAGCAAAACCTCGCCTCCGACATCTGGAACATCGCCGACACGCTGCGCGGCGACTTCAAGCAATCCGAATTCGGCCGCGTCATCCTGCCCTTTGCCGTGTTGCGCCGCCTGGAGTGCGTGCTGGAGCCGACCCGCGCTGCCGTGC
>JALQWE010001087.1 GCA_023258825.1 Planctomycetaceae bacterium
GTGGGGAAACCCACGTTCTTATGCACGGCCCAAGCTTCTTCCATGCTGTGGGCAATGCCGGAGCGCGCGGAACCGAGACCAATCTTGGTCATCGCGTCCTTGAACTTCAGGCGGTCTTCGGCCTTGTCGATCGCCTCGGGCGTGGCGCCGATCAGCTCGACCTGGTACTTGTCGAGCACGCCGTGGTGCCAGAGGTCGAGCGCGCAGTTGAGCGCGGTCTGGCCGCCCATGGTCGGCAGGATCGCGTCCGGACGCTCCTTGGCGATGATCTTCTCGACCGTCTGCCAGGTGATCGGCTCGATGTAGGTGACGTCGGCGGTCGCCGGGTCGGTCATGATCGTGGCCGGGTTGCTGTTGATCAGGATGACCTTGTAGCCCTCCTCGCGCAGCGCCTTGCAGGCCTGCACGCCCGAGTAGTCGAACTCGCAGGCCTGGCCGATGACGATCGGCCCGGAGCCGATCACCAGGACGTGATTGATATCGGTGCGGCGTGGCATCTAGCGGTCCTCTCCGTGCGACTGTGCGGTCTTCCGCGCAACACGCCGTTCGGCGGTCAAAATCCGCACACTCGCGGTTGGGGCCGTCATTTTCCGCCCTCCATGAGAGCGACGAACT
>JALQWE010001088.1:0-236 GCA_023258825.1 Planctomycetaceae bacterium
CTTTGAGCGCAGATTGCCGAACATGGACTACGCCAATTATCCCAGTTTCAGGTTCGATGATGGTGTGGCCTTCACGGCGGTCGTGGGCAGTTATCCGAAGAATGCTTTTGGGCTGAACGACATGCACGGGAATGTGTTTGAGTGGTGTCGTGACTGGTACGATGCGAAATACTATGCCACTGCACCGGATCAGGACCCTCCGGGCCCAAACTCCGGGGCTTTTCGCGTGTTGCGTG
>JALQWE010001088.1:246-614 GCA_023258825.1 Planctomycetaceae bacterium
GCGAAAAATACGCGCACCGGGTTGGCCAGAAGAAGGCGAATCCATTTGGCTTGTATGACGTTCACGGGAACGTCTGGGAATGGTGCAGCGACTGGTATGGGGATTACCCGTCCACCCCGCTAACGGACCCTCAAGGGCCAAACTCCGGGTCTTTTCGCGTGTTGCGTGGCGGCTCCTGGCTCAGCGGACCGGACTTCGTTCGTTGTGCGGGCCGCCGCAGCTACGCTTCGGGGACCAGCAGCAGCCGCAGCGGATTTCGTTTGGTGTTGGAGTAGTTTTTTTCCCGAGTCTTTCCTCAGCGATTCGGACTCTGTTACACCGGTGCGATTCGCGATTTTGCGACTGTGCACCACTGTGACACCCGCAAC
>JALQWE010001090.1 GCA_023258825.1 Planctomycetaceae bacterium
TGTTCCGGAAGCCGAGCGTGATCTGGCCGTCTGGACCAGCCTCAGCCAGACACTGCTGATGTCGAACGAATTTCTGTACATTCGCTGAACAGGTGCTGTTATGTCAGAGTTCCGTAGCCATCGACGTCAGGCTCTTCGAACCACTGCTGTTGGATTCGGCAGCACGGCCTGCTCAGCATTGCTGCATGCCGTGTCTGCAGCGGACTCCGGCACCAGCCCATTCCACTTTCAGCCTCGCGCGAAACGCGTGATCTTCATGTTCATGAAGGGTGGGCCCTCGCAGGTCGACACCTTCGACTACAAGCCAAAGCTGCAGCAGGATGACGGCAAATCGCTGCCCTTTGCCAAGCCACGTGTCCAGTTTGCTCCAACCGGCAACCTGCTGGGATCTCCATGGCGCTTTCGGCAGCACGGACAAAGTGGAATCCCTGTCAGCGAACTGTTTCCCCATGTGGCTCGCTGTGTGGACGACATCTGCTTTCTCAACTCGTGCCACGGCACCAACGCGGCCCACGGCGGAGCCGCTCTGAAGCTGCACACCGGCAGTGACAATTTTGTTCGCCCCAGCATGGGCGCATGGGTCAGTTACGGTCTGGGAACGGAGAATT